>CALFHW010000181.1 GCA_937876695.1 uncultured bacterium | reverse complement strand
CGTAACACACGTTCAAAGCGGAAAAGAGCATACGGGGGATGCCTTGGCGTCAAGTGCCGATGAAGGACGTGGTACACTGCGAAAAGCGTGGATGAGGCGTGTGCAGCCGTAATAATCCACGATGTCCGAATGGGGAAACCCGGCAGTCGAGAGGCTGTCATCCCGCGAGGGAAGGGAACCGGGCGAACTGAAACATCTCAGTAGCCCGAGGAAAAGAGAAGGATTCTGCGAGTAGTGGCGAGCGAAAGCGGAAGAGCCCAAACCAGCGCAAGCTGGGGTTGTAGGACTTCCGGAAGCCTGTCGAACTGAGCCGAACGGTTTGGGAAAGCCGACCAGAGGGGGTGAGAGTCCCGTAGGCGAAGGGGAAGGCAGGTGGGGAGTATCCTGAGTACCACAGGGCACGCTAACCCGGTGGGAAGCTGGGACGACCACGTTCCAAGGCTAAATACACTTGACGACCGATAGCGCACGAGTACAGTGATGGAAAGGTGAAAAGAACCCCGGCGAGGGGAGTGAAAGAGAATCTGAAACCGTATGCTTACAGACGGTCAGAGGGGGGCAACCCCTGATGGCGTGCCTATTGGAGAATGAGCCCGCGAGTCAATAGTTGTGGCCAGCTTAAGGGAGAGACACCCGGAGGCGAAGCGAAAGCGAGTCTGAAGAGGGCGAGTAGTCGCAATTATTGGACACGAAACCAGACGAGCTAACCATGGGCAGGGTGAAAGTCCGGTGACACGGACGGGAGGCCCGAACTCACGTCTATTGCAAAAGACGGGGATGACCTGTGGTTAGGGGTGAAATGCCAAACGAGTTTGGAGATAGCTTGTTCTCTCCGAAATAACTTTAGGGTTAGCGTGTGGTGATGACGACCGGAGGTAGAGCACTGAATGGGCTAGGGGGCTGTGAGCTTACCGAACCCAATCAAACTGCGAATGCCGGTCGGGGAGCCATGCAGTCGGACGACTGGAGATGAGTTCAGCCGTCGAGAGGGAAAGAACCCAGACCCCCAGTTAAGGTCCTGAAGTCCATGCTCAGTGGGAAACGATGTGGTCGTGTTGAGACAGCCAGGAGGTTGGCTTAGAAGCAGCCATCCTTGAAAGAGTGCGTAACAGCTCACTGGTCGAACGCGACTGCGCGGAAAATGGAACGGGGCTGTAAGCATGGCACCGAAACTAGGGACTTGCCGCAAGTCAAGTGGTAGGAGAGCGTCCCCACAGCGGTGAAGTCGTTCGGGCAACGAACGGTGGAGTGGTGGGGAGTGAGAATGCGGGCATGAGTAGCGAGAACGTTGTGAGAACCAACGTCGCCGGTAGTCTAAGGTTTCCGACGGAAGGTCAGTCCGCGTCGGGTGAGTCGGGCCTAAGCCGAGGCAGGAATGCGCAGGCGATGGACAGCAGGTCAAAATTCCTGCACCAGTACGGGGAGCAAGCGGTGACACGTCACTTAGCTAGACAGTTCCGGGTGGATGGAGCTGGCTGGGGCGGTGGGGTCAAGAAAAGCGCCGTGAGCGATGAAGCGTACTGACCGTACCCCAAACCGACACAGGTAGACGAGTAGAGGATACTAAGGCGAACGGGAGAACCTCTGTTAAGGAACTCGGCAAAATAGCCCTGTAACTTCGGGAGAAAGGGCGCCCCTGCAAGGGGGTCGCAGTGAAAGGGCTCTACCGACTGTTTACCAAAAACACAGGTCTGTGCTAACGCGCAAGCGGACGTATACGGGCTGACGCCTGCCCAGTGCCGG
The DNA here is from genome assembly GCA_937876695.1 of uncultured bacterium. GTDB lineage: Bacteria > Patescibacteriota > Dojkabacteria > CALFHW01 > CALFHW01 > CALFHW01. The sequence continues at coordinate 1,028 of CALFHW010000181.1, read as the reverse complement.
AAGGTTAAGAGGAGCGGTGCAAGCTGCGAATTGAAGCCCCGGTGAACGGCGGCCGTAACTATAACGGTCCTAAGGTAGCGAAATTCCTTGTCGGGTAAGTTCCGACCCGCACGAAAGGCGTAACGAGTGGAGCGCTGTCTCAACAGGGGACCCGGCGAAATTGAAGTACGTGTGAAGATGCGCGTGACCCGCAGCAGGACAAAAAGACCCCGTGGAGCTTTACTGTAGCCTGTCATTGCGTTAGGACTGCGTTTGTGTAGGATAGCTGGGAGGGGGAGAAGCTGGGGCGCTAGCCTCGGTGGACCCAACGGTGAAATACCAGCCTGACGTGGTTTTGACCCTAACCCTTCGGGGGACAGTGGCAGGTGGGCAGTTTGACTGGGGCGGTCGCCTCCTAAAAGGTAACGGAGGCGTTCAAAGGTTGGCTCAGGCTGAATGGAAACCAGCCAGTGAGTGCAAAGGCACAAGCCAGCTTGACTGCGAGGCCAACGCGCCGAGCAGAGACGAAAGTCGGACTTAGTGATCCTACGACTCCGAGTGGAAGGGTCGTAGCTTACCGGATAAAAGCTACCCCGGGGATAACAGGCTAGTCTTGTCCAAGAGTTCACATCGACGACAAGGCTCGGCACCTCGATGTCGGCTCATCGCATCCTGGGGCTGGATAAGGTCCCAAGGGTTGGGCTGTTCGCCCATTAAAGCGGTACGTGAGCTGGGTTCAGACCGTCGTGAGACAGGTCGGTCTCTATCCGCTGTGGGCGTCGGGAGTTTGAGAGGATCTGCCCCTAGTACGAGAGGACCGGGGTGGACGGAGCGCTTGTGTGTCGGTTGTCGTGCCAACGGCACAGCCGAGTAGCAATCTCCGGAGCAGATAACCGCTGAAAGCATCTAAGTGGGAAACTGACCTCAAGATGAGACTCCCCATCCAGCAATGGAGTAAGACCCCAGGTAGACGACCTGGTTGATAGGCGGGAGGTGGAAGCGCAGCAATGTGTGGAGCTGACCCGTACTAATGGTCGAGGGCTTTGAGT
>CALFHW010000180.1 GCA_937876695.1 uncultured bacterium | reverse complement strand
AGCACTGTGCTGATAACGCAGGGGTCAGTGGTTCGAGTCCACTCAGGCCCACAGGAAGTCGAAGAAAGTCCAGAGTTCGTAGTCAAGAACAGTCCGAAGTCAAGAAAGCGATCCTGAGTCCAAAGTCAAGACGTGTGCGTGGGAAAGTGACGCACGGCGATGACTGGGTGACTCAAAGAGTGAACGACTTCGGACAAAACGACTCAGGACTTCGGACTAAGCGACTTCATGCGCTGGTACATTAAAAACTGAATAAGATGAAGGACATCTTCACACAAGTGATTCTTAGGTTAAGCTACTAAGGGCACACGGGGGATGCCTAGGCGTCAAGCGCCGATGAAGGACGTGTAGCGCTGCGATAAGCTGCGGGGAACTGCGCTAGAGTGACGATCCGCAGATGTCCGAATGGGGAAACCCGGCTGGGGGAATGCCCAGTCAACGCATGGTGAACACATAGCCATGACGTGGGGAACTCGGGGAACTGAAACATCTAAGTACCCGGAGGAGAAGAAAGAATTCCGTGAGTAGTGGCGAGCGAAAGCGGAGGAGCCCAAACCTGACTGGCTACGGCTGGTTAGGGGTTGTAGGACCGGCAAAAGGGGTAAGTTGGAAATGGAACGGCATTGGAAAAGCCGACCGTAGAGGGTGAAAGTCCCGTACATGAATCTGACCCAACCTGGCTGGAATCCTGAGTACCACGGAGCACGCTAACTCTGTGGGAAGCTGGGAGGCCCACCTCCCAAGGCTAAATACGCTTGACGACCGATAGTGAACAAGTACCGTGAGGGAAAGGTGAAAAGCACCCCTGTTAGGGGAGTGAAATAGAACCTGAAACCGTGTGCCTACAAGCAGTCAGAGCCCCATGCCTTCGGGCGGGGTGATGGCGTGCCTCTTGGAGAATGAGCCAACGAGTTACTTTCAGCAGCAAGGTTAAGGCAGGGACAGCCGGAGCCGAAGCGAAAGCGAGTCTGAAAAGGGCGTAGAGTTGCTGGGAGTAGACCCGAAACTGGGTGAGCTATCCATGGCCAGGGTGAAGCGAGGGTAATGCCTCGTGGAGGCCCGAACCGGTATATGTTACAAAATGTTCGGATGAGCTGTGGATAGGGGTGAAATGCCAAACGAACCCAGAGATAGCTGGTTCTCGCCGAAATAACTTTAGGGTTAGCGTCGTACCGATGAATAGCGGGGGTAAAGCACTGACTGAGGTAGGGGCCTACACGGCTACCGAACTCTATCAAACTCTGAATACCGTTATTTTAGGGCGGCAGTCGGACTACGGGAGATGAGTTTCGTGGTCGAGAGGGAAAGAACCCAGACCGTCAGCTAAGGTCCCGAAGTGGTGACTAAGTGGGAAAGGATGTGGAGTTACTGAGACAGCCAGGAGGTTGGCTTAGAAGCAGCCACCCTTGAAAGAGTGCGTAATAGCTCACTGGTCGAGTGATCCTGCGCCGAAAATATAACGGGGCTCAAGCTATCCACCGAAGCTACGGGTTTTGTGTAAGCTGAGGCTTACATGGAGCAGTAGGCGAGCGTTCTGCCACGGGGAAGCCATACCGGAAGGAGTGGTGGAGTGAGCAGAAGTGAGAATGTTGGCACGAGTAGCGAAAACTGTGTGAGAATCACAGTCCCCGTAAGTCTAAGGTTTCCGACGGAAGGTCAATCCGCGTCGGGTTAGTCGGTCCTAAGGTGAGGCCGAAGGGCGTAGCCGATGGAGAACTGGTTAATATTCCAGTACCGCGTCAGGTTGTTTGAGCGAAGGGGTGACACAGAAGGGTAGGTTGGCCGGCGGTTGGACGTGCCGGTGCCAAGCCTGTAGGTGATGAGAGCGGGGATAAAAGACCGCTTGAGCTGAGGGGTGACGGCGAGCCTGTTACAGGGCGGAAGCAATTAAGCCCAAGCCATCGAGAAAAGCCTCTAGTGAGACCTGCGTGACCGTACCGCAAACCGACACAGGTAGACGGGTAGAGAATACCAAGGGGAACGGGAGAACCTCTGTTAAGGAATTAGGCAAAATAGCCCCGTAACTTCGGGAGAAGGGGCGCCCTGGTAGCGTGGAGGCAACAAGCATGCCGAAGCGTGAGAGGGCCGCAGAGAAATGGCTCTAGCGACTGTTTACCAAAAACACAGGTCTGTGCGAAGTTGCAAGACGAAGTATACAGGCTGACGCCTGCCCAGTGCCGGAAGGTTAAGGGGAGAGGTGAGAGCTTTGAACCGAAGCCCCGGTGAACGGCGGCCGTAACTATAACGGTCCTAAGGTAGCGAAATTCCTTGTCGGGTAAGTTCCGACCCGCACGAAAGGCGTAACGACTGGAGCACTGTCTCAACAGAGGGCCCGGTGAAACTGAAATAGGAGTGAAGATGCTCTTTACCCGCAGCAGGACAAAAAGACCCCGTGGAGCTTTACTGTAGCTTGGCATTGGGTTAGGACTTGATTTGTGTAGGATAGGTGGGAGACGTAGAAGCTGGGCCGCCAGGCTCGGTGGAGTCGCCGGTGAAATACCACTCTGATCCAGTTTTGACTCTAACCTTAGCCGTAAGCCGGCGAGGAGACAGTGCCAGGTGGGCAGTTTGACTGGGGCGGTCGCCTCCTAAAGAGTAACGGAGGCGTGCAAAGGTTCCCTCAGGCTGAATGGAAACCAGTCGAAGAGTGCAAACGCATAAGGGAGCTTGACTGCGAGACGAACAGGTCGAGCAGAGAC
>CALFHW010000179.1 GCA_937876695.1 uncultured bacterium | reverse complement strand
CTCCAGCATTTAGCCAGGATCTGAAAATTTCTGACGTGCCTAGTTTACCGGTTGAAGTGATGTCACTTAAGTGCAAAAATTTTCCTTGGCTAACTAGACCAGCAGACACGCTATCTTGCTCAATGGCGGCGATAGTGAGCTCCGGCAACAATTTTTCCAGCCCTAAGCCTCTTTCAGTTTCATTACTCACAAAGATATATTTGCTACCACTCAGCTTTGCTTGAATTTTCGCCAGTGCGGAGTCTAGCTGCTGCTGAACGGTTCCATCAGTTGCGCTCATTTATGTTTGCCCAGTTCATACAAGAAGTAACGTTTGCCGCCAGAATTTCTTGCTTCGACTGCTTTCCACCCAGGGATTGAAAAGGAATTGGTGACCACTCTAGTGCCTGGCGCTGCTTCTTCCTCCAATTTGCCAGCGAGTTGTTTCATCTGGCCTGGGAGCAAGTAGACGAAAACCACATCGAACTTAGCGACATTCACTCGCCAAAAACTAGTGTTACGGAATTTCAGCTTGCCGTTTGCGGAGATAAGAGCCATGAAGCGGGCAAAAATGGTCAAAAATGGATTGTGCTCAATACCTTCTGCATACTCGCATACTCTGGAGGCTGCCAGTGCAGCCCTACCATCACCGCTACCGAGATCAATGAACCTGTCCTTTCTGCTTAAACGGGCCAAGTCAAACATTTCTAGGACGTCTTTGGTGGAACTCGGGTGAAACGGCGCCGAGATTATGGGCGCAATTAGCCAGTAGACAAAAATTAATGCCAGAAGTAATAAACACGACACTTGTACAATGATGATGAAAATATCCACTAGTTGCCGCTGATAATAATTAATACCTTATTTAAACTATAGCCTTTTTTAAGCAACTTGCCAAAACCCGCTAAAGGCAAGGCTGCATTGCCGGTAAACTGCTCGTCCAGAAGTAATTGCCTTAGTTCGGTAAGGGCAGCCTCTATTTCCAGGTTGCTGCATGCTATGCTGCTGCCATTTCTGGCTTCGATTAGGGCCTTAAGGCTCGATTTTCTGCTCATAATCCTGTCAGAGATGGCATTTGCTAGGCTGGTTGACTCCACTGGGGTAGCGTCACCAAATTGTTTGGCCAAAGGCGAGATCTTACTGGTTTGGATCGCAAACAGAGGTATGTCAGCAGCTAGCTTCTGGCAAATCCCGCTGGCCGCAGTTCCAGAGCTGACACAAGTGATCACAGCATCTAATTTTTCTTGTTGGTGGAGCTCATTTATCTCCTCAGCAAGTGGGAAATAACTATTTGGATAGTCGGGCCCAGCGGAATTGCGCAGCCAAAACGCCCCATTATCTCTAGCATATCTAGCACAATCAGACTTTGGCCGTGCGCTGGTAACAAGCACACCCTCTAACCCACTCTGCTCAGCAAGCTTCTCTAATTTCAACCTCTTGATCTCTGGCAAAGTTGCCGGCACAAATATCTTAATTCCATTTTCTAGCTTTTGCTCCATAGCCTGTGTGTAGAAAAGCACACTGATCGCCAGATTCCCCGAAGAAGAAAGCACTATCTGCTGCTGTTTTGAGATCTCGTGCAATTTAGGCCAAATGTCATAAACCAGCCTATCTTTGAAAGAGCCCGACGGGTTTAGATCCTCGCGTTTAAAAAACAACTCTACTTCTTGTCCGGCAAAATTGGTAGAGATATGGTCAATTCTAGTGTTTGCAGGTATAATTTTCACGTAGGACCTATTAATCTTAATTAGTTTATTATAATGGATAAAGCAACTACTGTAGAGCGAAAATTTAAATGTCTAGAATGCGGCAACCAAATCGAAGTGGCAGAAGGCATGTCGGTGGGTGACTACTTTGAATGCGAATTCTGCGGAATCGAATACGAAGTACTAGAAGTAACTGCAGGAGGCGAATACATCGTCAGCATCGTCGAAGAGGAGAAGTAGCTTTTTGCCTCTGCAGGCGCTGAGCTGCGCGGTTAGTTTAGGGGTTAAACACAACCTTCCCAAGGTTGGGTGACGGGTTCGAGTCCCGTACCGCGCTTATATTCTTTGGTAGTATTCCATTGAAAACATTGTCTGTTAAAATGTTTTATGAAAGTCACAAAACTCGGGCATTGTTGTATGTTGATCGAGACTTCAGGGCTGCGAATCGTCACAGATCCGGGATGCTGGTCGGGTGGCAAACAAAATAGTTTGAAAGATATCGACCTCCTAATTATCACTCACGAGCACGCCGACCACTTTGATATAGAGATGCTGCAAACCATGTTGCAGAATAATCCTAACGCTAAGGTTATTACAAATTCATCCGTTGGGAAACTATTGGCCGAGGCGAAAATTGACTTTGAAGTAATCGAAAACGGGCAGAATAACTCTTTCTCCGGTGTCGAAATTGCTGGCTATGGGGATAAGCATGCGGAGATATACGAGAATTATGGCATGGTACAAAATACCGGCTATTTCGTCGACAAGACCTTATTCTATCCTGGAGACGCCTTTATAAATCCTGACAGAAAAGTCCCTCTACTAGCACTACCTATTGCCGGGCCTTGGCTTAGCACAAAAGAGGCTATTAATTATGCCAAAGAGCTGGCGCCACAGCATGCATTCGGCGTGCATGACGGGATGTTGGGTTTTATCGGCCCCTATCATAATCTGCCTGCAAATCTACTTAAGGATCAGCTCAACTGGCATGCCCAGGTTGACATACACACTGAGCTAACAATAGAGATTTAGCCTTAAAGTCTAACTATAGATTTCTGGAGGTAAATAGCCCTATAATGGAAGT
>CALFHW010000178.1 GCA_937876695.1 uncultured bacterium | reverse complement strand
ATCGCCGCAGTTGCTCCTTATGTAATCTTGATTCTACTTGTAGGACTGAGCCAATTCTTCTCTGGCCGCGTCATGGCGGGGTTGTCAGCTGTACCTAAGAAAGGTGAAGGGGATTCTGGGAAGACTGATAAAGATGGTGCTAATGAGTTATCCAATACAAAATCGCGTAAGTTAGCCAAGAAAAAAGATAAGAGTGTTTCTAGCAAAGAGGACAATAAGAGTTCTAAGGACAAAAAGGATGGTAAAACTGGCAAGGACGGTAAAAAGACGGAAGACCTCAGTTTTAGCGACGCCATGCAGCAGTCGTCGCAGACCATGATCTACATCCTGCCAGTGATGACTATGCTTATCTCCTTCTCTTTCCCGGCTGGTTTATCGCTATATTGGACTGTAAACAGCGGCTTTGCTATAATCCAGCAAGCTATTGTGCACAGAAAGAAACTTATTTCCGGCTTTAAAACCCGATTTAACAAATTAATTAATAACCAACCAAACCATGAAGGTAAGTGAAATTGACCAAGCAGAGCTAACCCAAGCAATTGAGGAAACTTTAGGAGTAATCTCAGATTACCTAGGCTTGTCTATGGAATACGACTACGAAATCGAGAAATATCAAAAAGCGGGCGACGAAGGTGCTAGTTATGAGCGCGAAATCCTCAAATTGGTGCTTAAAAATATCGTGGATGACAATACTCGCGCCCAGGCTGATGGTGCTTCTGGCGAAGGTGATAGTGAGTTGGAAACAGGCGAAGTAGCGGAGGGTAATAAGCTCGAGGACAGCTACGAAGCCCATGATCTCGATGACGACACAAACTACAACCGCAGCGAGCAGGAAGTGCGCTCTATCGAGTCGCTACTTATCGGCTATAGAGGTCAATCTCTCGATAGACTCCAGCACATCGTCTCCACCGCCCTATCTCAAAAGTTTGCACAGCTAGTGCGAGTGAGTCTAGATATCAGTAACTACCGTGGCAAACGCCAAGATACACTTGAGAATATCGCCCGTAGAGCTGAACAAACCGTCATCGAAACCGGTATGGATCTAGAGATGGAACCTATGAGCTCCGCCGACCGCAGAGTGGTTCACCAAGTGCTTTCCGATGGGGGCAAAGTTGCCACTGCCAGTATTGGCGAGGGTAGAGAGCGCAGAATTGTGGTTAAACCCTTATCAAATAGCTAAATATACTGTATAATCAAACATTAAATTCCGAGTAATATTATGAAAATAGCAGCAACTTCAAGGACATTGTCAGGTAAACAAGTTAAGAATATGAGATTAGAAGGTGTACTACCAGCGGTTGTGTACGGACCAAAGTTCGAATCCACTAGTGTAACTTTGGATTACTTGGAGTTTGCTAAGCTGTACAAGAAAGTCGGACAAAGTCGTCTATTTGAAGTTGAAGTGGAAGGTAAGAACAACAAAGCTATCGTCAAAGAAATCCAAATCGACCCAGTAAAGAGAAAGTTTAAGCATGTCTCTATCTATGCAGTTGCTATGGATAAGATGATCGAAGCTGAAGTTCCTGTTATTCTTGAAGGTCTTGCACCTGCCGTGAAGAACAACCTCGGTTTTCTTGAGGTACCTATGAACAATATCCCTGTAAAATGTTTGCCTGGTGATCTTCCATCTGAGATTCGCGTCAACGTCGATGCCTTAGAAAATGTCGGAGACGGCATTTCACTAGACGACTTGAAACTCGGCGAAGGAATTAGTTTTGGTAGCGGTCTCGATAATACTTTCCGCGTAGCCTTTATCGCTGCTCCTCAGAAGATCGTTGAGGAAGCCGAGGTAGTAGCTGCAGTCGAAGGTGAAGCAGTCGAAGGCGAAGCTGCCGCAGCTGATGCAGCCGCAACTACCAAAGACGAAGAGTAAAAAACCTTTATCTCAAACCATTTTTCTGTAAGTAACCAATCTTATTTGTAGCACTAGAGCTATCGGCGAAAATCGTATAGACTTTAGTATGGTCAATCTAACTCCGGAAATTACTGCCTTACAGGAAAAACTGCACAGCAGGCCTTTGCCAGCTGAGCTTAAAAGCCGCTGTGAGAAATTGATAAACCGGCTAGGGGCTGTTTCTCAAATGTCAGGTGGCAATCAATCCAGTTATTCTATCCAAGAATTTGAAATACTCAGCAAGTATATTGATTGGGTGACGGCGCTGCCTTTCGGAAGCTACACTCGCGATATTTTGGATCTGGCTGCCTCTAAGACCGTCCTTGATAGCCACCACTATGGATTGGCTGCAGTCAAAGAGAATGTGCTTGAATATTTATCAGTGCAAATTCTCAAAAGCCGCAACGTTCTACCTCAAGAACATAACCAGGGGGTGGTTTCAGCTCCAGTACTTTGTTTTGTGGGAGTTCAGGGAGTTGGTAAGACGACAATGGCCAGATCTATTGCCGAGAGTTTAGGTCGAACCTTCGTACGTATTGCCCTGGGCGCATTTGCTGACGCGCGGGAACTGCGCGGACGCTCAAAGTCGGAGATAGGTAGTGAGCCGGGGCAAATAGTTAAGGCCTTGATAAAGGCTCGCACCATGAATCCAGTGATTTTGCTGGACGAAATCGATAAGGTCAGCGATAGTGGCGGGGTCAAAGCTGATGTAATGGCTACCCTATTAGAGATTCTAGACCCCGAGCAAAACCGTCAGTTTAGTGATCGCTACCTGGACTATCCAGTGGATCTAGGACAAGTACTGTTTATCGCCACTGCCAATAACATCTCAGGGCTAAGCGCTGCACTGACCGATAGGTTGGAGTTAATTCGCTTCACTAGCTATACAGATGAAGAAAAACAAGTCATCGCCAAAGATTATCTACTACCTAAAGTTAGGCAGGACACTGGAATCACCGCCGAACACTTGGATTTTGCAGATGATGTTTGGCCGCTTATCATCCGTCCGCTAGGGTTTGACCCTGGGATTAGGCAACTTGAGCGCAATCTCAGGTCACTGGCGCGCAAGGTCGCGAAACTAATTGTGGAAGGTAGAAGTGGTAAAATAATTGTGACAACCGAGAATTTCAGGGAGTTTTTTCCCGAAACTATCAATGTCTTTACTTAGGAGTATTTCGAGGGCCTTACCCAATGATTTTATATTAGTGTTGTGAAGATCAATTATGGATAACCAGACTGGTGACAAAAGTTCGATGTATTTAGTGGGAGCGCTGTTATTGGGTGCTGTGTTAGTAGCAACAGGTCTAGTAGTACTGATCACCTCACAAGGTGCCAATACAGGCGGCAACCTCACTGCTACCACCCCCCAAACTCCTCGAACCACTCCACCCACTAACAATACCAATGGTAATGGAGCAGCCGCGCAGAATAACAACACGCAGAATGACACCTCAGATCTCACCCTTTCACTTTCTGAACTCGGCCTATTTGATGGAAAGGGTGAAAAAGCTTGTTATGTAGCAGTTGATGGAGTCGTCTACGAAATTGCCGGCTCTAGTCTCTGGCAGAATGGAGTCCATACAATTGCTGGTAGAGACATCACTTGTGGCCAAGATCTTTCAGAAGAAATGCGCGGCGCACCACATGGTTTGAGCAAGCTAGGTAGCCAGTTTGTCACCGAAGTAGGTAAGTTACAGTAAGGCAGCGGGTAAATATACGCGCCAATTAACATGTTACAAAGATTTACGTGCTGAAACTAGACCTGTTCGCTGAGCCAGTGCTCAGCATCTAATGCCGCCTTACAACCATCCGCCGCTGCAGTGATCGCTTGTCTATAGTGGTCATCTTCTACGTCACCTGCAATAAATACTCCTGGCACCTTACTCATGGTTCTATTTGCTGGCCTGGCATAGCCCATAGGATTGATATCTATATACTTAGCAAACATCTCTGTCTCTGGGATATAGCCTATTGCTAAAAACACGCCATCTAGTTTCAATTCAGATTCTATACTGGTCTTTACATTCTGTAATTTTAATCCTGAGACTTTGTTCTCTTGACCCAGAATCTCGGTTGGAATCGAGTTTAGCACAAATTCTACTTTAGGGTTCTGCCTAGCACGATTTACCATAATCTGGCTAGCGCGGAATTCTTCTCTTCTGTGCACTACATAAACCTTAGAGGCAAACTTTGTCAAAAAACATGCTTCCTCCATAGCACTATCGCCGCCACCGATGACAGCTACTACTTTGTCCCTATAGAAAGCACCGTCACATGTGGCGCAGCTAGAAACTCCTCTACCCCAAAGTTCTGTCTCACCAGGTATTGCTAGTTTCCTAGGTTTTGCACCGGTAGCTACCACCACTGCTCTGGCTTTATATTCCACTTCGCCTACAAATACTTTGTGGGTGGGTAACTTCGGTGCATTAGAGTCAGTAGCACTCCAATCAGTATCGAATTCTACTCTGGTCACGTCCTTGTACAACACTTCTGCGCCGAATTTCTTAGCTTGCTCTAGCATATTTGTCATAAGCTCAGGACCCATAATTCCTTTGGCAAAACCAGGGAAATTCTCTACTTCGCTAGTGAGCATCAGCTGACCACCGTATACCATTCCCGCAATCACTAGAGGTTTCAAATCTGCCCTAGCTGCGTATATTGCAGCTGTAAGTCCTGCTGGACCTGAGCCAATAATTATCAAATCCTTTACCTGATTACTATCATTATTATTTTGAGTTTGTACGTTATTATCCATAAATCCAGTATAACACTGGAGTATAGAAATTCTCCACCACTATGGTGGTAAACCCTATTGGACCTGAGTAAACAATGATTAGGGCACTGGGTCATATCCACCTTTGGCAAAAGGATGGCATCTAGATATGCGCCTAGCCCCCATCCAGGAACCTTTGATCACTCCATACTTGTCAATCGCCTGATAGGTGTATTCCGAACAACTCGGCTGATGAATACACACCCGATACACTTCGGGCCTTGCCCAGAAACTGTGGTCAAAAGAGAATAGCTTTTGGTAGACGCGAATTAGAGCCTTTGCGATAAATCTCATAGGCAATCCTAACGAATAAAACCGAAATTTACAACATAAGATTTTATACAAAAATGTTAAGTCACTACGCTAGGTTAACAACAGGCCTTGTTGTGCAAATTGATACTTCAGTTGCAAGTTATCCACAAACGGGCTATCCTAATATCGTACGCGAACCAAACTTGAAAGACCGGTTCCATAAGTCACTCAACTGATTTATGGTTCTGGTCTATCAAACTGCCCATTCTATCCACACCTATATTTTGTGGTTAACTACCCTGGTTCGTAGTAAGAATTATTCTCGCCTATAAAGGTGAAATTTTTCTTAAATATTTGTGAAGAACGCATTAAATATTACGCTGGCGTTAATAATAAATTAAATAGATTGCTAAATAACTAAATAAATATGTCACAGGCTATAGTTTCCAAAACTGACCCCAAAGAGTTGTGGAATCTCGCCTTGGCACAGTTAGAAGTTAAATTAGATAACCCTACTCACTTTAGAACCTGGTTTGTGGGCACTAAGCTTCTCGAGTTAGAAACTAATAGAGTTCTGATTGGCGTGCGCAATTTTTACACCGCTGATTGGCTCCGCAGAAAACACCAGGACATTATCGAAAGTACTGTAAATTACATATTTGGAGGCAAGAAAAAAGTTGAGTATAAAATCGCTGATGAGCTTGCCAATGAACCTACCCCCACAATAACTACTGTTCAGAAAGCGCCCTCATATAACCCCTCACTACTCGACGTAACCGGCGGCAACTCTGCTGATTTAAGTAGCAAATTAGTCAACTATAAACTCAATCCTAAGTATTCCTTCGAGTCATTCGTAGAAGGCAGTTCAAACCAGATGGCATTTGCAGCAGCACAGGCTGTAGTAGAAAAACCTGGGGAAGTATACAACCCGTTCTTCATCTATGGTAAGACTGGGCTCGGTAAAACCCATGTGGCACATGCCATCGCCCGTAGAATTCTAGAGCGAAATTTAGAGACAAAAATAATGTATGTGCCTGCAGAAACCTTCCTTAATGAAATGGTTAACGCCATCAAATCTGGCCGCACCAAGATGTTTCGTGACAAATACCGCGACAGATCGGACGTGCTGATTATCGACGACATCCAATTCATCTCGGATTGGGAGCGCACCCAGACAGAATTCTTTAACACTTTCAACGTCCTGCAGGCAGCAAACAAACAGATAATTATCATCTCTGATCGCAGTCCAGATGAGCTAGAAAATCTCACCCCAAGGCTAAAATCTCGCTTCCAAGGTGGGATAGTGGTCGATGTGGCCAGGCCAGATTTTGAGCACCGCCTAGCCATTCTAGAGCGCAAACTCCCAGCTCTTGGTTTAGGTGCCACTGTCAGCCGTGAAATTATGACTTTCATCGCCAAAAACATCACCGACAACATCCGTGAACTGGAAGGAGCGCTACAAAAAGCCGTCCTCATGATCAACCTCAGCCCTACAAAGCAGGTCTCCATCGAGGAAGTAGCCGTGCAGATCGGTAAGGACGCTATCTCTAAACGCTCTCGTGTGGGTATATCCCAAGTTCTTAAGACACTGGCTCAGAGTTTTGAGATCAAAGTGTCTGACATCAAAGGAGACCGTAGAACCAAAGATATCGCGCTCGCTAGACAAGTAGCCATGTATATATTGCGTGAAGAATTCAATTATAAGTTAGAAGAGATTGCAAGAAGCCTAAATCGGAAAGATCACACTACCGTGATGCACGGCATAGACAAGATTAAAAGCCTGCGCAACGGTGATGAAGGATTTAGAACACAACTCACAAATATAATCGAGGAATTAAATTGAACACCATGACTTTTCCGTCAATTCTCCACAAAAAAGTACGCTCTGGATTTGCTGAATTGGCCTAGTTAATATTAAAATATGAACACAGTAATCCACAAATCCACACGCCCTAATATAACTACTGTATTATTTAATTACAATAATAGGAAAAACGGATGAAAATATCAGTCACTCAAGAAAACTTAGCTAAAGCACTTTCTCATGTAATCAAAGCTACAGCTCAGAAGCCCAACATCCCTGTTTTGGCAAATATCTTAATCAGCACAGAGAGGGGTAAGGTTAAGTTTTCAGCTACAAACTTAGATATCTCGATTTCCTCGTGGATAGGTGCTGACGTGGCTGAAGAAGGAGAAGTTACTGTAAATGCCAGGTTACTGACCGAATTTGTGGGGCAATTGAAAGCCACGCGGGTAGAGCTTTTACAGACTGGACAAACTCTTGAGGTTAAGTCTGTGGATAACCAAGCACAACTGTTCATAATTCCTGCCGAGGATTTCCCTACCCTTCCAAATGTGGAACGAGATGCTGATATGGTGGTCAATGCCTTAGAGCTCAGCGACTCAATCGGTAAGACAGCATTCGCAGCAGCAATTGATCAAAGCAGACCAGTTTTGACTGGTTTACTCTTGGAGTCAACTGAGCGCAAAGCTTCCCTAGTAGGAGTTGATGGCTTCAGATTGTCCAAGAAAACCATGAAGCTTGAAAAAGGATTACCAGAAGATATGTCAGCCATCATACCGGCCAAATCACTACAGGAACTAGCCAAAATCGTAGAGGATATCGCCGACAGCAAAGACAATGTAAATATTTTCTTCTTGAAAGATAAAAACCAGGTTTTATTTAAAGTTAATGAGGTAGTATTCTCAACTAGGCTTCTAGAAGGAGAGTATCCCGACTATAAACAAATAATTCCAACGGAGTCGCAGTACTCTTTTACGATGTCTGGCAAGGAGTTTGCAGATACAGTCAGAATTGCAACTATCTTTGCTAGAAATATTCTAGGCAACAAGACATTCTTCAAAGTTCATAGCGAAGAGAAAAAGCTTAGTCTAGCAGCTAAGGTAAGCGATATGGGCAACAACGAATCCCAAATCGACATCAAAGAATTTGAAGGCGATGGGGACTATGAAACAGCATACAATGCCAAGTTCCTAGCCGATATGGTAGCTTCGATTCACTCTGAGGACATAAGGTTTGAGTCTGGAGGTATGACAGCGCCTGGCGTATTCAAGGATTTGGATGATGAGAATTATATTCACATCATCATGCCGATGAGGATAGAATAGGTTAATGAAACTTAATTCAATTGGTCTACTTCCCAACTTCACTGCCAGTGAATTAACTGCGGTAGTAGATCTTATTGGACAACAGGACCCGGGTTCTACTGAAGTCAACTTATTCAGGCAAGGGCTTGCTGATCTATTGCAAGTGCGCGCAGACAATTTATTCATGTTGGATTCAGCTAGAAGCGCGCTATATTTAGCATATGAGGCGATCACAGCAGAGCTGGGGACGGGTCCATTCGAAGTATTGATGCCAGCATTCACCTGTGTAGTGGCTGTAAACCCCACCATTTGGGCAGGTCTAAAACCAGTATTTGTAGAGATCTCAGAGACAGACTTTAATACTTCAGTAGACTCCTTGTTAGCGGCGGTTACAGACCGCACCAAGGTAATTTTCTGCCAACATACTTTTGGGGCCCAAGTTGACGTAGCAAAGTTAATGGAGAAGCTTAAGGATTTAGGCCGGAGGGACATTTTTGTGATTGAGGATCTAGCCCATAATCTAGGTGATAATTACAATACAGAGCCAGAATCTGGTGAGGTCGTCAGTAAGGTCGGCACCAAAGCGCATTTTGCGGTTGCCACCTTTGGTCTGGAGAAAGTGATTTCTACACTGCGCGGTGGGGCGCTGCTTGTTAATCGTGAACTATTGCCAGCCCAAATTGTCGCTAGGATTGAGCAAAACTACCAAAAACTAGAACCCCTGGCGGATGATGTGGTGTTGAGACTACTAGAAAATGCTAAGTTCTGGCAAAAAGTATTACCAAAGTACTATTGGGGTATTGGGCCTTTGACCTATGGCAAATTGATGACCTATTTGGGCCACAAGAGGGGGATACTAGGTGTTGCAATTGAAACCCAGGAGTATTCAGCAGGTAAACCAAACTATCTACCAGCAAAATTACCTGGCAAACTTGCTAAAATCGGCAGTATGCAGTTAAAAAGTTACACAAATTTGCGAGATCACCGTCGCGAGCTGGCAGAAATCTATTCTGAAGGTATTTCAGCCAGCGCTTTTGGTGATTCAATAGAGCAGAGGTTCATCACTGAGAGGCTACAGAGACAAGACCAGCACGCTTTTCTACGCTATCCCCTACTTCTAAAATCGACTGCGCAGCGCAGCAAGCTTCTAACTAAAGCCAAGCAGTTGGGATTTGTGCTAGGTGATTGGTACAAGACGCCGCTATATACACGCAGGGAGTTTTTAGACATATACGGTTACAGCGTTGAAGACTACCCTACTACCGAAGATATCATGTCCAGAATCGTGAATCTCCCGACTTCTATTCAGACCACTGCCGCAGGTGCAGAGAAATTAGTTAAGTTAATTGTAGAAATCGATGCAGATATTTAATACCGAAGGTAAGCAATTACAGGAATTTGAACCAATTAATCCGGGCAAAGTAGGATTCTACCAATGCGGCCCAACTGTCTACTGGACTCAGCATATTGGGAATATGCGGGCTATGGTCATAGCTGATTTGATGCGCAGGAGTTTGGAACATCTCGAATATGAAGTGAATTTCGTGCGCAATTATACCGATGTGGGACATTTAACAGGCGACAATATTGGAGACGCAGATAGTGGCGAAGATCGCATGCAAAAGGCGGCTCGCAGAGAGAATCTCAGCCCAGATGAAATTGCGCAGAAATATATCGATCAATTCGAGGCGGACCTAACACAACTTAATATCAAGCCCGCTACGAGTAGACCTAGGGCTACAGAGTATGTCGAGCATATGATATCTATGGTGGAGAGCCTGATCGAGAAGGGATACGCTTACGAGACAGAGGAGGCGGTGTATTTTGATGTCAGCCAAATGGAGGATTACACTAAGCTCAGCGGACAACAACTCGATCAAAATATCAGTGGGGCGGGCCATGGGAAGGTCGAGCACGAGCATAAACGAGGCCCCCACGATTTTGCACTCTGGTTCTTCAAGACGGGGCCCCATGCCAATGCTTTGCAAACTTGGAAATCACCTTTTCGCTCTAGTGTAGTTGAAAACGGTGAGGGATTTCCGGGCTGGCATATAGAGTGTAGCGCTATGAGCAAGG
The DNA here is from genome assembly GCA_937876695.1 of uncultured bacterium. Taxonomy (GTDB): domain Bacteria; phylum Patescibacteriota; class Dojkabacteria; order CALFHW01; family CALFHW01; genus CALFHW01. The sequence goes on along the minus strand of CALFHW010000178.1, from coordinate 6,631 downwards.
CAGAAATTGGCGATACAATCGATATTCATATGGGTGGAATTGAGCATATCCCTGTGCACCATACCAATGAAATCGCTCAAAGTGAGGCCGCAAACGGAGCCAAATTCGTCAACTATTGGCTCCACAATGAACACTTACTGGTGGATGGGACCAAGATGGCTAAATCAGAAGGGACGGCCTACAGTGTGGGTCAGGTGAAGGAAGAGGGTTATGATCCACTAGCTCTGCGCTATTTTTTCCTGCAATCACACTACCGTTCCAAGCAGAACTTTACCTGGGAGGCATTGAAAGGAGCCCAAAAAGCTTTGGATAACTTGCGAAGCAATGTCGCTGGCGCCAAACGCAACCTGCAAGTTAGTGGTGACGAGGGGAAGGATCCAGGCAAGATACTTGAGTTATGGCGTGCCAAATTCACAGCTGCGATCGAGGTTGATTTCAACTTTCCTAAGGCCTTAGCAGTTGTTTGGGAATTATTTGCAGATAAAACAATTTCTAGCGCCGATCTGTTAACTACAGTTGCCAGTATGGATGAAGTATTGGGTCTTAACCTTATGAACTATACCAATGAATACACCAAAACCGGGAAAACACTTCCCACAGCCTATTCGCCAGAAGTAGTGAAATTAATCGAACAAAGAAAGACAGCTAGAGCAAAGAAAGATTGGAAGACTGCAGACCAACTTAGAGATCAATTACAAGAGGATTTTGGAATTAGTTTAACGGATTAACCTAAACAAAAATTTTCTAATTTCTTCGAAAATTACGATTGTTGAGGCGGCTAATAGACAAGTTACCCAGATGTCGAATCCTACGGGGGTTGTACCTAATATTTGCCACCCAAAAGGTGTGTAAATTGCGAGTAATTGCAGGATGAGGTTTGTAACTAAAGCCAGCCAAATATTGCGATTGCTAAATATGCCTAGTCTGAGGATAGAATCGTTTTCACTACGAGCATTGAAAGCGTTCAACCATTGAAAAGCCACAACTGTAATTAGCGCTGCGCTGCTGGCAATTGCCTGGTTGGTAGCCCCTAGAAAGTATTGGTAGACAAGTAAAGTCCCCACTCCCATGATACTGCCGATGAAGACACTGCGACCAAGTAACAACCTAGTAATGATATTGCCGGTATAGTTATTGATATTCTTAGCAATTGTCCCCGGCTCCTTTTTCTCAGTGGCTAGCGCCGTGGTCAAGAAAGTGTCAGTGACTAGGTTGACCCAAAGTATTTGAGCTGCGACTAAAGGCAATGGTAATCCAATAATTATACAGAGCACAATCAGTACGATTTCCCCAAATGAAGTTGAAAATAGAAAACTTATAACCTTACGCAAATTGTCGAAAACTACTCTCGCCTCCTCAACCCCGCGGACAATTGTAGGGTAACGGTCGTCGAGGAGAATCATATCCGCAACTTGCTTGGCAACATCAGTACCAGTAATTCCCATGGCAATTCCAATGTCCGCTGCTGCTAGCGCTGGAGCATCATTCACTCCATCACCAGTCATGGCCACATTTATACCCTGACTTTTGTAGGCGCGCACTAACCTCATTTTGTCAGCTGGGGTTGCTCTAGCAATTACCTTGATATCGGGCAGTTTAGATAATAATTCTGAATCATCCAGCATTTGTAGTTCTTTGCCGGTAATAGCGATATCGTTGTTTGGCTGGGCAGAGAGTATTCCTGCTTGTCTGGCGATGTATTTGGCAGTGTCCAGGTGATCGCCAGTTATCATCACAGTTGTCAAATCCCCGCGCCTGCACTGTTCCACAGCCGCAGCTACATCATCCCGGATAGGATCGGCAAATACGAATACAGCGCCAAAACTAAGGTACTCTAGTTCTCCTATGGTTAATTCTGTCCTTGTTTCTGGAATATGCTTTTGTGCTAGCAGAATGGTGCGTAGGCCTGAGAAATTTTGCTCTGCGATAAATGCGAGTAATTTGGTCTTATCATCTGCGCTCAAATCACACATCTCTAACACAACTTCTGGCGCTCCTTTTACTACTACCCTATTACCGCGGGTGGCTTTGACGAGTTTGGCCATGTATTTCGCTTCACTATCAAAAGGGATAGAGTCGATTTCAGGATGTAGTAGCTGGTAATTTACATAATCCACTTTATCTGCCAGCAATTTCCGTAGAATTGCGAGGTCGAGTACATCACCGCTACCTTCCCCTTCTTCGCCAAGGGTAGCATCTACGCAAAGTGCGCCTGCTAGGAGGGCTTTAGTTTGATCTGTGTATATACTTTCACCCTTTATAAGTGATATTTCGTCTGTAGTGTATATATTTTGCAACTCTAAACGACCCTCGGTGATAGTCCCAGTCTTATCCGTACAAATTACTTGAACACCAGCTAGTGTGGAAGTGGAATTCAGCCCTCTGATAATTGCCTTTTCTTGCGCCATTCGCCAGGCCCCAATTGCCAATGTTAAAGTGACAATTACTGGCAGCCCTTCCGGTATAACTGAAACACCCAGCGCAACAGCAACCTCGAAAATCTCTTTTAGCTCGAGCGAGCGTGCAAAACCCAAAAAGAAGATAAAAGTGCAGACTATGAAGACAACTGCCAGAATAAGATGCGTAAGTTGCACAAACTTCTGCTCAAGAGGTGTCTTTTCCACTGCTGCAGCTCTCACATCAGTAGTTATTTGCCCTATCTTAGTATCCATCCCAGTATTGGTAGTGATAAATACTCCTCGTCCCCTATTTACTAGACTGGTCATATAGACAGCTGCTGTGGGGTTTGTATTTGCCAGGACAGAAAACTCAGTTGTTTGTAGTTCAATATCCGCGTAAATTGAGGCTAAGTCACCGGCCTCCAGGTGGCTTTTACTGACTGGGAATGATTCGCCGGTAAGCTGTGACTCGTCAATTTCAAGGTTCTTAGCTTCGATCAGCACGCCATCAGCCGGGATCTTGTCGCCTGCCTCGATTATTACCACATCGCCTCTGACAACCTCTTTAATATCGACAATCATGAGTGAGCCAGAGCGCAGTACTTTGGCAGTCTGGGATACTAGTTTCTTCAAAGCGGCCAAGGTATTTTCTGCTTTTTGCTCCTGACTATAGCCTACAACCGCATTAAAGAACGTCACAAACAAAATTACCAGTGCGTCCGCGGTCTCCCCAAGCCCTATTGCCATTAGCGCCACCACTAGCAACACGTAAATAATTGGACTATTAAACTGCTTTAAAAACTTCGCTAGGCTACTGACTCTTTTCTTCTCTCGCAGCTCATTTACTCCATATTTCTTTACAAAAAACTCTACCTGGGTTTTGGAAAGACCTTTTATTCCCTCATACATACCCAAGGTTAACTTTTATAGGCAAAATGGGCAATATAGGTTAAAATCTTCAGTATGGACAATACTCCACCAAAAGGTACAAATGACTGGTTTCCGGAGGAATTCGCACTGCGCAGCTATATATTTTCCAAATGGAGAGAGGTATGTATTAGGTTTGGCTATCAGGAGTATTTGGCGCCAGTCTTTGAGAGGGCTGAGATCTACAAGGCTAAATCCGGCGAGGATATCGGCGGCAAGGAATTGATGATGTTCAATGACAAGGCAGGTCGCGAATACGCGCTGAGGCCAGAAATGACACCTTCTGTAACCCGCATGGTCACTAGGGTGTATGGAGCACTACCAAAACCCTTGCGCTGGTTTTCAATCGCCAACTTCGTGCGCAATGAAAAACCTCAGCGCGGGCGCAATCGGGAGTTTTGGCAGCTCAACTTCGACATCTTTGGCTCTCAAAGTAACGCTGCAGACACCGAAGTTATCAGGCTAGCAATGGAAATCATGCTTTCGTTTTCACCACCTGAAGGATCTTTTACTGTGCAGATCAACAACCGCAGACTCATAGATTTCGTGCTAGGTGATGTTGCGGGGGTTGCTCAGAAATTGAGAGGGCAAGTGGTACGCGTCCTCGATAAAACAGCTAAACTGAGCCCTGTAGAACTGTCTGGAAGGCTTAAAGAGTTGGGATTGGGCGATAACCAGATCGAGATGTTATTAAAATTCGTTAGCTCCCATGATGAGGCAAGTTTAGTTGCCAATTTACCTCAAGTAGAGGCAAGTCAAGGATTAGCTGAGATTAGAGAAGTGCTTAAGTACTTTGCTGATGCGGGCCTGAGTAAATGGATGAGTTTTAATCCATCTATTATTCGCGGTTTTGACTACTACGATGGCATGGTATTTGAAGTTTTCGACAATCACCCAGAGAATAATCGTGCGTTGTTTGGCGGCGGGCGTTACAACGGCTTAGCAGAGCTATTTGGCTCGCAGCAAATCCCCGCTGTAGGTGCGGCTCCAGGTGATGAAACTACCAAGTTATTTTTACAGAGTTGGGGACTACTAGAGCAGGTAAATGCAAATACTCGTGAGTACTACTATGCCCCTCTGCTTAGTGGAGACTCAAAAGTTGGCCTCGCACTTGAAAAAATTAAAAATGAATTGCGCTCCACAGGAGAGATAGTAATGTCGGGGTTGGAAGTTGAGTCTCTAGGAAAGGCGCTCAAGCAAGCGAATAAATACTCTAGCCAGAAAATTATAATTCTCGGTGACGAAGAATTAGTAGCTGGCGTTTATAAAATTAAAAATATGCAGACTGGGGAAGAACGAGAAATAAAATTAACTCAGTAAATTAAATATCACTCCTCTATAGCCATGCCCCGCAAGAAGATAACTGAACTAAAAGCCAAGCAACTCGTTGTAGACCAGAGTGAAACGATTCCCGTTGCCGGCAAAAAGTACGTAGTTAAAGTAGACCAAGGAATTAAAAAGCGGGGCAAACTAGGACTGCTTAAACTAGGGGTTGAGACTGATCAAATCGAGGCAGCCAAAGCAGAGCTAGCTAGTAAAGGATTTACAAACTTCATCGTCGAGGAGTTTCTGCCTCACACTGCTGATTCCGAACGGTACTTGTCATTAGTACTTACCCGTGAAGGGTGGTTGCTGATGTATTCGAAAAAGGGAGGCGTAGATATTGAGGACAATCAGGATGATATCCGCAAAGTCATAGTTCCAGTTGGCCAAGCAATTGAGTCCGGAGAGTCCGCTGAAATCCAAGAAGTCGCAACTGAGTTGGGAGTGGCAGGAGATTTCATCACCCACCTAGTTAAAACTGCCGAAGATAACTATTTCTCTTTTTTAGAGATTAATCCACTGGTAGTTGAGGAAGGGAAGGATCCGGTCATACTAGATATGGCTGTTGAGTTAGATTCCGCAGGCAAGTATTTCGCGCAAGGGCGCTGGTCGGATGAGGATTACGCCGCGCCTCCAGAAGGAGAAGTTAGCCAAGAGGAACAGAAAGTTGCCGCCTTAGCTGCCAAGAGCCAGGCCTCACTAACCCTGAAACTACTTAACCCCGAAGGTAGTATTTGGATGCTGCTTTCAGGTGGCGGCGCGAGTATTGTTCTGGCCGATGAGGTTTATAATCAAGGTTTTGGCAAACAGCTAGCAAATTACGGCGAGTACAGCGGCAACCCCAAGACAAGTGAGACCTATGAATACACCAAAAACGTAATTTCATTATTGCTTAAATCTTCAGCGCCAACTAAGGTTCTAATAGTTGCTGGCGGCGTGGCAAATTTTACTGATGTCCGCAAAACTTTCACTGGAGTAATTCAGGCACTGAATGAATATAAGCAAGAATTAAAATTACAAGGAGTCAAAGTGTATGTGCGTAGAGGTGGCCCATTCGAAAAAGAAGGATTGAAATTGATGGAGGACTTTTTAAATTCCGCTGGTTTGTACGGATTTGTGACAGGGCCCTCGCTTCCTATTACCGAGATAGTAGGAAAAGCCTTGGCAGACTTACATAGTAAGAATTAAAATAAATTAGAATTAAATTTACGAACTGATGCTGAATCTCAAAGAAATACAAACCCCCAGAATTTTATTTCTGGGAAGTCACCCAGGGATTATTCAAGCTATACTAGACTTCGACTTCTTGGCTGGGAAAACTCCTTCTATTGCCTGTTTAATTCTCCCGGGTAAGAGGTTTGAGAAATTCTTTTTTGGTGACCAAGAGATTCTCATTAACTGCTTTGACAAAGTGTCTTCCCTCCCACAGGCGTTAAGAACCGATATAAATATGGCAGTTAGTGTTGCTTCAGGCAGAAGGACTTATTCTTCATTAACATCCTTGTTAGAATTACCAGAATTAAAAGTAGTAAATGTATTTGCCGAGGATGTTCCAGAGCTACATGCGCTCAAGATATTCAAGGAGTTCACGCAGGATAAAGGAGTAAGTGTTATTGGACCTGCCAGCATCGGGCTAATGATTCCAGGCAGGGTCAAGTTAGGCGCAATTGGCGGCGTGCAGGCCAGACAACTTGTGAGCGGCGGTCTCTTCACTAAAGGAAATACCGCGGTTTTTGCTGCTTCTGGCGGCATGACTAATGAACTGATTAATATCCTCGCTAGGACAGGCCGCCACTTATCATTCTCACTCTCGGTGGGCGGAGATAGATTCCCGATCCTCAGCCCGCAGGAGGCATTCTTGATGGCACAGGCAGACGAAAATACCGAGAGTATCGTTTACTACGGAGAGCTCGGAGGGGATGACGAATATGTCTTGGCTGATTTGATTAAGACAGGTAAACTGACTAAGAAAGTAGTGACCT
>CALFHW010000177.1 GCA_937876695.1 uncultured bacterium | reverse complement strand
ATAGAATCGTATGCTGGAGAATATACGGTAGAGTCAGTGAAGTTTATGTCAGAGGTTGATGCTATGTGGCAGGAGTTGTCAGTAGACGGTAAACCAGACTGGCAGAAGCTAATCAGTCAAATAAATTCATAATACTTAATTTTTTATATTTATAACTTAATTATGGAAAAGAAAATAAAGGTCGCAATAAACGGATTTGGTCGTATCGGCCGTCTAGTATACAGAGCTTTGCTGGAGCGAGATATGCTGGGTGGCAAAGTCGAAGTGGTGGCAGTAAATGACCTAGTCCCTGCTGACAACCTAGCCTACCTACTCAAGTATGACAGCACTCATGGGACTTTGCCACACAATGTAACAGTTGAGGGTGAAGACACCATTGTAGTCGGTGAGCATAGATTTAAAACTCTAGCTATGAAAGCCACCCCTGCCGAGTTACCATGGAAGGACCTGGGGATTGACATAGTAATTGAGTCTACAGGATTCTTCACTAAGAAGGCAGATGCACAAGGCCATTTGCAGGCTGGTGCTAGAAAAGTAATCATCTCAGCGCCTAGCGACGAGGATGTTAAGACCATTCTAGTGGGGGTCAATAGCGATCAGTATCAAGGAGAGGACTTAGTTTCAAATGCTAGTTGTACAACCAACTGTCTGGCACCTATTGTCCATGTTCTACTTAAGGAAGGTATAGGTATCGAAGAAGGATTGATGACTACTGCTCACGCATATACTGCTACTCAAATGATCGTAGATGGACCTTCTAGAAAAGCATTTAGAGATGGACGGGCTGGAGCACAGAATATCATCCCAGCTTCAACCGGAGCAGCTAAAGCTATCAGTTTAGTTATTCCTGAAATGAAAGGCAAACTTACTGGAATGTCCTTTAGAGTTCCTGTTGTTGATGTTTCGGTAGTGGACCTTACATTCAAACCACAGAAGGAAACTTCCCTAGCCGAAATAAATGCAGCTATGAAGAAAGCTTCTACAACCTACCTAAAGGGAATTCTGAATTACACTGAAGATCCAGTAGTTTCCAGCGACTTTATTCATGACGCACATTCTAGTACCTATGATGCTACAGCTGGTATCGAGCTAAACTCTAGATTCTTCAAGATAATTGCTTGGTATGACAATGAGTGGGGCTATTCCAATAGAATGGCTGATCTCCTCGATATCGTAGTTGCCAAAATTTAATGAAATGTATAAACAAACTGATTTAAAGTCAAAACTAATTGCTAAGAGTTTAGAGGCAGTAGATTTTGTGGGTAAGAAAGTGCTGATTCGTACCTGCCTAAATGTCACCATGGATGACCAAGGCAATATAGCAGACGCTACTCGTATCGATGAATCTGTGCCTACACTGAGTCTGCTAGGACAGAAGGCAGCCAGAGTTGTAATGATGGCTCATTTGGGGCGACCTACTATCGCTAGAGAGCCTGAGTTCTCTTTGGAGCCGGTGCGCTTGGAACTAGAGAGTAGACTCGGGCAAAGTGTGCAAATGCTCAGCACAATAGAGGATATCAAAGCTTTAGCTGACGGCACTTTTGCTAGCCCGGCTAGTCAAAAGTTTTTTCTGATTGAGAATATTCGCTATTTTGCAGGTGAAGAGTCTAAAGACGACGCCCAAAGGACTGGGTTTGCAGAGCTCTTGAGCACTTTAGGTGACATATATGTAAATGACGCTTTTGCGGATTACAGGGAAGCTGCTTCTACCTTTGAGGTAGCCAAATATCTTTCTAGCTATTTAGGCCCAGTATTTGTGCGCGAAGTGGAAGCTGTCAGTTATTTTGCTGAGCCTGAAAGACCATTCACAGCTGTCTTAGGTGGGGCCAAGTTATCTGAAAAACTAGATGCCCTCAAAGCACTGGCCAGCTCTGCTGATAAAGTGCTGATTGGAGGGGCGATGGCCTACACCTTACTACTGGCCCAAGGGATTGAGGCCGGCAATTCTCTGGTGGAAGCTGACAAACTAGAGGTAGCAAAAGCGATTCTAGACCAATTTGGCGATAAACTTGTCTTACCTGTTGATCATATCGCTGTCAATGAATTTAGCGCCAGCGCTGTCACTGAAGTAATTTCCGCAGCACAGATCCCTGACGGCAAGATTGCGGTAGATATTGGACCTAAAACCCAAGAACTGTTTAAAGCTCATATTTCGCAGGGGAAATCTATACTCTGGAACGGTCCGATGGGTGTATTCGAATGGGATAGTGCGTCATCAGGCACAAAAGCAGTTGGAGCGAGCATAGCCGCTG
>CALFHW010000176.1 GCA_937876695.1 uncultured bacterium | reverse complement strand
CCTCTCGACCAGTGAGCTGTTACGCACTCTTTAAATGAATTGCTGCTTCCAAGCAAACATCCTGGCTGTTATAGAAGCCCCACCTCGTTTGTTCAACTTAACTACGTATTAGGGACCTTAGTTGCTAATCTGGGTTATTTCCCTCTCGGCCACGGACCTTAGCGCCCGCAGCCTCACTCCCGGAGATATGTGTTAGCATTCGGAGTTTGTCAGGGTTTGGTAGGCGGTGAAGCCCCCTAGCCCAATCAGTAGCTCTACCTCTAACATACTTCAGAATCCGAGGCTGTTCCTAAAAACATTTCGGGGAGAACGAGCTATCTCTCAGTTTGATTGGCCTTTCACCCCTATCCACAGGTCATCCCAAGACTTTTCAACGTCAACGGGTTCGGTCCTCCAGTGTGTGTTACCACACCTTCAACCTGCCCATGGATAGATCACAAAGTTTCGCGTCTGCCCCAACTGACTAATCGCCCTATTTGGACTCGCTTTCGCTTCGGCTCCGTTAAATAAGAACTTAACCTCGCCAGTGAGGAGCAACTCGTAGGCTCATTATGCAAAAGGCACGCCGTCACCCATTACTGGGCTCCGACCGCTTGTAGGCACACGGTTTCAGGTACTATTTCACTCCCTTGTTCAGGGTGCTTTTCACCTTTCCCTTACGGTACTGGTTCACTATCGGTGTCTGAGGAGTATTTAGCCTTACCAGATGGTGCTGGTGGATTCGGGCAGGATTCCTCCGGTCCCGCCTTACTCAGGATACTGCTCGTCCTGATCAATTTGTACTTACAGGGCTATCACCTGCTATGGCCCCACTTTCCAGAGGGTTCAGTTTGATGATCACTTCTAAATGCAGTCCTACAACCCCGAACCGGCACGCCGATTCGGTTTAGGCTCTTCCCTTTTCGCTCGCCACTACTCAGGGAATCATTGTTATTTTCTTTTCCTCCCGGTACTTAGATGTTTCAGTTCTCGGGGTTGGCTCTCTTTCGAGTAACATACCTTCAGTATGTTAGGTTGTCCCATTCGGAAATCTAAGGATATAACGCTTGTGTGCAGCTCCCCTTAGCTTATCGCAGCTTACCACGTCCTTCATCGCCTCTCAGACCCTAGGCATCCGCCATGTGCCCTTAGTTGCTTTAAAAAATTTGAAATTGTAGTGATGTTACCACCACTATTGATTTTGATACTCTTGATGAGATCGCTTTTCCCAATATGTCAAAGATCTTGATCATCCAATTACATTGCTGTAATTATAGCGGATGAAAAGAAGATGTTCAGATAATGAATCTGCAGCCTGAAGCCAACATCTTATGTAAAGAACTAAAGTGGAGGATATCGGAGTCGAACCGATGACCCCTAGCTTGCAAAGCTAGTGCTCTAGCCAGCTGAGCTAATCCCCC
>CALFHW010000175.1 GCA_937876695.1 uncultured bacterium | reverse complement strand
ATGCCAGGTCTGCGCTCGAAAGCTTAGCAAAATAATACAAAATTTCCCATAGTGTTAAATTTGTTGTAGATTATATGTTATATGGATGGCCAGAGTCAGTCTACAATTTCTGCAGCGCCTGTTTATGGACAACCAGTAGCTGATCAACAGCCACCAGTAGTCGAGCAGCCAATACAACCTGGTCAACCGGTCCAGCTTGCACAATCTGCGCCTGCATCAGCACCATCCGACGATCCGCTAGCTAGACTTATGGGACTAGTCCAAGGCGGTGACGGCGCTAGTAGTCTGGCTGGGCTAAACGTCAAAGAACTATTCGTAGTCACCAAAAGCAAGTTGAGTAACAGCTTTTTGCGCAGATTGGTTGACTCATACAGAGAAGAGGGGCTTACAGATAGCCAAATAGTTACAATGTTGGTAGAGTTAGATGAAAAGGTTGAAAAAGGCGAGATAACTGCCGCATTATTTGAATCATATAAGCAAGAGAACCAATGAGCGCAAACGGAATAGAAACATCAGCTGGGTTAAGCAAATATCAGCAGGAGCTAGATGAAAGAAAATCAGAACTTGAGGATCAACTTAAGACCGAGCGTAGTGCATATGAGCAAATCCGCGATAAGGCTGCTATTGCTGCTAAGGAAGTTGCCAATGCAACTACAAGAGCTGTAAACACTAATGTCACTAGTTCCGTTGAGACCAGGGAAAGAAAGGGTAATGTAACATCGACTGAGAATGCTCAGCAGGGGAAAACGACAGTATTGCTTACTGATGAAGGTAAGATTGAGTCTGCAAAACTTCTCCGGGCACAGGAAGCTGAGATGGCAGATAGGGTCGTTACACTAGAAAAGACGTTGGCAGATGTCAGGAAAGAACTTGCTGAAGTAGAGGACAAGTTAAAACGTGCGGAGGGAAGAGAGCTTCTTGAAACAGACGTACAGGCTGGTATTACCAGTAAAGATTTTGTAGTTGCACTACAAAAAATCGAAAACGCGGACAGCAAATACATAACTCCTGAATTGCGTAAAGCGTTGATCGATAGAGTAATGGATGCGGCGAAGAGAGAAGCTGACGGTGAAATTCAGAAGATAATTGCTGGATTGGAAACTACTCATAAGAATCTGACTACTGTCGAAGCCATGCTCCAAAGTTCAGATGCCGTGATTGCTCAGAAAATTGCCGAGAAAAGAAAACAAATTGAGGATGCAATAAATACAATCTATGAAAGGTATAAGACGAAGATGTTGAATCGCAATACTGTTCCTAACGATACCGATTTCCCTAATCTTATTGCTAGGGAAAAGGCACAAGCGGAACTTGAAGTAGAAGCGCAAGGGAATATAACAAGAGACAAGACGAACGCGAAGGATGCAGCGATTCTTATTTTTAAGCGTGATAAAACCATAGTAACTGGCAATGTATCTACAAATGGGGTTGGTGTGGTATTAGCTGAACTGGGCTTTAATTGGAAGCAGGGGGACTTAGTTAGAGGTTATTTAGACACCCTATTTAAGGAGTTAGTGGCGATCAGGGATCAATATAATGAAAATAGAAAAGTCACAGATTTGGACGACTTATTAGCACAGTCCCAGCAGAATCTGCCAGACATATCACAAAGCATTATCACAGATGTAAAGAAGAGGATAGATTCTCTTGAGCAAGATGGCATTGATGGTAGGA
>CALFHW010000174.1 GCA_937876695.1 uncultured bacterium | reverse complement strand
CGAAACCCGCGAACGCCTCCTCACCGAAGAAATCACAAAGCTCAACCCCCAGGGCGCAGTCGATCCAGCTGCCCCCGCAGGTGCCGCCCCAGTCGTCACCAGCCTGCTCTCGCAGGATTCAGTCAACTTCTGGGTGCACGACGCCACCGCCCAGCCCGGCGAACGCTACCGCTATCGCCTCCGCATCGGTGTCAACAACCCGCTCTTTGGCCGAGGCGTTCTCCTCAAAGAAGAGCAGCGCAAATTCGCCGACGCCAGCATCATCAAAAGCCCCTGGTCCGAGTGGAGCAACACCGTCGAAGTCGATCGCGCTGAGTACTTCTTCGTCACGAGCGCCACCCCCGACAACGATCTCGGCGCCGCTCGAGCTTCGGTTGAACTCTTCAAGTTCTACTTCGGCCACTACCGCAAGCAGACCGCCGGCATGAGCATCGGCGACCCGCTCTCCGGCAACATCAACCTACCCAAGAACCTCGCTGGCGCTCCCGCCGCTCCCGCAGTTCCCGATCCTGTCGCTCCCGCGGCACCCGGCGACCCCGCCCAGCCAGCCGTCGCCGCCGCCCCAGCCCCATTCGTCGCGCCCGACAACATCCGCGTCACCCTCGACGGCGTCATTCTGCTCGATATTTCCCCGGTTCCCAACGCCGGCGGCACGGCCACGTTCGTCGCCGTTCTCCGCGATATCAACGGGAACGTCATCGTTCGAAGCCCCGAAAAGGACCGTGAAAGTGCCCTCTACAAGCGGGTGGACGCCTCAGCCAAGTCCGCAGGGGGCTGACCCGGCCGAAAGGGCGCTTTCGTTCAGTTTCTGTAAAGCCTTGTAAACGCGGTATTTGGAAGAGTCTCGCAAAAGTCTTTTGTCCCGCGCTTGACCCTTGAGGGGGTCCTCCTAGACTTCCCTCCGCACCCAAAAGGAGCGGACACCGGACTGGTGAAAACCAGCCCGGCTCATCACCGGGGCTTTGGCCACGGCGACGGGTATCTTTGACAACCGGAGATTGGAAGAAGATTTTCGATCTCGGCGAATACCGGTCGAATGCGGATGCACCATGTTCACATGGGCGTGCCGTGTTCGACTTGGGAAGGGCCGGGATCACGACGACTAGGCACCTTGAGCCCTTTGGAGGAAACTCCTGGCCAGGTGTCAAGTGCAATAGAGAAGCAAGTAAGAATCGAGATCGGAGAAATCAGAACGCCAAGGGCAACTCGCAAGGGAAGCTTGAGGCGTTCAGAAATCAACGGACTCTCGAAGCGCAATTCAGGTTGGCCTTTTCGCTGAATCAAGCTCGAGCCGCAAGGCAGAAGCAAGAGGAAGCGAGACCATGGGTATTCAGGCCCATGGGGTATCGACTTGGCTACGAGGTGTGGAATTGGACGGAGCAATCCGAAAGAGAAAACATCGCGGCGTCAGGTTGGTGATCAGGCACGAAGGGCGCACGGCGGATGTCTTGGCGTTGAGAGGCGATGAAGGACGCGAAAACCTGCGATAAGCCCTAGGGAGCCGGTAAATAGGCTGAGATCTAGGGATTTCCGAATGGGGCAACCCACCCGCAAGGGTATCTAGCACTGAATGCATAGGTGTTAGAAGCGAACGTGGAGAAGTGAAACATCTCAGTACCCACAGGAAAAGAAAGCAACAGCGATTCCGCAAGTAGCGGCGAGCGAACGCGGACGAACCAATTTTGTGAGTGAAGCAGCTGGAAAGCTGCGCTTCAAAAGGTGACAGCCCTGTAACCACATATTGGGGATGCCCATTGAGTAAACTCGGGCTCGGGAAACCCGGGTTGAACACGGGGGGTCCACCCTCCAAGGCTAAATACTCCTCAACGACCGATAGCGAACCAGTAAGGCGACTGAACGATGAAAACTACCGCGACGAGCGGGGTGAAAGAGTAGCTGAAACCGTGCGCTTACAAGCGGTCGGAGCCTCCTCCAAAAGAGGGGTGACGGCGTGCTTTTTGCATAATGAGCCGACGAGTTATCCTATGAGGCGAGCCTAAGGTCTACCGGACCGGAGGCGGAGCGAAAGCGAGTCTGAAACTGGCGATCAGTCTCATGGGATAGACGCGAAACCTTGTGATCTACCGTTGGTCAGACTGAAGGGCGGGTAAAACCGCCTGGAGGGTCGAACGCGTAAACGTTGAAAAGTTTTGCGATGAACTGACGGGAGGGGTCAAAGTCCAATCAAACTGGGAGATAGCTCGTTCTCTCCGAAATAACTCTAGGGTTAGCCTCAGCAAGCAATTCATGGAGGTAGAGCGACTGGATGGTCTGAGCGGCCTACCCGGCTAGCCGGACCAACCAAACTCCGAATGCCATGAATGAAGTGCTGGGAGATAGACGGCGAGTGACAATATCCGTCGTCAAAAGGAGAAAAATCCAGACCACCAGCTAAGGTCCCCAATTTCTGCTCAGTCTAAGGAAGTTAGGTTGCGGTGACATCCAGGATGTTGGCTTAGAAGCAGCCATCATTTAAAGAGTGCGTAACAGCTCACTGGACGAGGAATCTAGCGCCGATAATGATCGGGAATAAGCAGAAAACCGAAGCTGTGGACTCAATAGAAATATTGAGTGGTAGGAGAGCGTTCTTGGTGCGTAGAAGCTGTACTGTAAAGTTAGGTGGAGCGCCAAGAAGTGCATATGTCGGCTTGAGTAACGATTAGACAGGTGAGAATCCTGTCCGCCATATATCCAAGGTTTCCTGGGGAAGGTAAATCCGCCCAGGGTTAGCCGGGTCCTAAGGCGAGGCCGAAAGGCGTAGTCGATGGAAGTTAGGTTAATAGTCCTAAGCACCTGCGTAGATCAATCCGTTGTGCGGATTTCCGGAGTTCACGGCCCTGTTGGATGGGCAGGCCCTTGTGGCCGATGTGAGCAAAGGGAGTTCCTAGAAAAGCAGCGGTGGCGAAACAGGTCCCGTACCAAAACTGACACAGGTGGATGAGGCGAATAGCCTAAGGCGCTCGAGAGAACGGTCGTGAAGGAACTAGGCAACATAACCCCGTAAGTTCGCGATAAGGGGGCCCTCCTCCGCAAGGAGAGGGCGCAGAGAAAAGGATCTGGGAACTGTTTATCAAAAACACAGCTCTGTGCCAAGGTGTAAACCGAAGTATACAGAGTGACGCTTGCCCGATGCCGGAATGTCAAGGAAGTGGCTCAGCGAAAGCGAAGGTCGCGACCGAAGCACCGGCGAATGGCGGCCGTAACTATGACGGTCCTAAGGTAGCGAAGTTCCTTGTCGGGTAAGTTCCGACGCGCATGAATAGCGTAATCACTGGATCACTGTCTCCACGACCGACTCGGTGAAATAGTAGTGGCGGTGAAGATACCGCCTACCCGCAGCAAGACGGAAAGACCCCGTGGACCTTTACTATAGGCTCCTATTGACCACGAGCATATTCTGCGTAGCATAGGTGGGAGGCTTTGAAGCCTGGGTTCTGGCCCAGGATTAGCCAAAGGTGAAATACCACCCTGAGTAAGTTTGTGGTCTAACCTCGTTTCCCGTGAATCCGGGCGAGGGACAGTTGGTGTCGGGTAGTTTGACTGGGGCGGTCTCCTCCAAAAGAGTAACGGAGGAGCACAAAGTTCGGCTCAGCACGGATGGAAACCGTGTGTCGAGTGTAAGAGCACAAGCCGGATTTACTGCGAGACCGACGGGTCGAGCAGTTACGAAAGTAGGTTCTAGTGATCCTGCGATCCCGTGTGGAAGGGTCGTAGCTCAACGGATAAAAGGTACCCCGGGGATAACAGGCTGATCGCTCCCGAGCGTCCATAGCGGCGGAGCGGTTTGGCACCTCGATGTCGGCCCATCACATCCTGGGACTGAAGGCGGCCCCAAGGGTTCGGCTGTTCGCCGATTAAAGTGGTACGCGAGCTGGGTTCAGACCGGCGTGAGCCAGGTCGGTCCCTATCTGTTGTGGGCGTCGCAAACTTGACGGGAATCAACCTTAGTACGAGAGGATTGGGTTGGACATACCCCTGGTGATCCAGTTGCACTGCCAAGTGCACCGCTGGGTAGCTACGTATGGCAGGGATAAACGCTGAAAGCATCTAAGCGTGAAGCCCCCCCGAAGATGAGGTTTGCTTGTCGTAAGACGAAAGACCCCTGGAAGACCACCAGGTTGATCGGCCGCGCGTGTACGGGCAGAAATGCCTTCAGCGGAGCGGTACGAACGGTCGAATGTCTGATCACCAACCAGCCGCCGCGATT
>CALFHW010000173.1 GCA_937876695.1 uncultured bacterium | reverse complement strand
CCCCTCCGCCTCCGCCGCCGGAGAAACCGCCCGAAAAACCACCGCCGCCTGACCAGCCGCCTCCTGAGGATGAACCTGAGGAAGAGGAGGGTGGGGTGTAGTTTAATGTGGAATTTGAGGTGGTAGAGAAGCTCCGTAGGGCGCTAGCGAAGACGACTGAGTTGAAAGTATTTAGGCTCGAACCGTTATACCAACTCGGCGCTGGCAGGTACATCCCCGCAAATTTCTCAGCCCATTTCTTCTCAATGCCAAACACAATTGCATAGCTCAGATACTTCTCAAACATCTCTGGGGTGAGGTTTTGTAGAGTGTATTTCTCCGCTGTTTCGATGTACATCTTAAATCCCCAGACCTTGGCTAACAGCTCTTTACCTAAGGCCGTGCGTGCGGGCATAAATCGGGCCCCCACTGTACCCACTAGGCCAATAACTACACTTAAACAAAAACCTGTGACCACAAACACATTCACTAGAAAAATGCTGACGACAAAAAGAATAGTTGAGCCCGCAATCCCAAATCCCAGCCAATTATTTCTCACCTTATCTGGTCGCTTAGTGAAATACTTGTATTCCACCAGTTGATCGTAGCCTGAAATCTTTAATGCTGGCAGCTCTCTAGAAAACTGCAGTTTAATTTTGTTTAGTTGAACGCTTTCGCCGGACTTAAATAATGCAGACATTAACTTCTCCTCGAAGGCATCTAGAGTTGCCCCAGCTTGTTTATTTTTACCAGTAGCTTCAGGAGTAGTTTTATCTAGTTTGTAGTCAGTGATTTTACCCCTGGCATTTTCCACGGCGGTGATCTTAAGATAACCGCGGTAAGCAAGGTCAATTATACTAGCTGTGATATCAATACTATCCACCCGCTCATCTTTGAGGGCGCCGAGCAGGTAGGGTGGCATATCAGCTGGGATGTTGTACTCAGGAATTATAACTTGATCTCTGCCCTCATCGCGACCCTTGACCTGCCAGTGCAGAAATGCCCAGATGACTAGCGCGAATGCACCTATTAGGCAAAACAGATTGGCTCCGACAACTGCTATTATGCCCATAATTGCTAATGGCTCGGGATCCAGCTGGACTTCGAGAGTGGTAGTCTGCCCAGAGACGACAGTTACATCATAGCTGCGAGGTTTATAGCCGCTGCTACTAGCTTCCAAGGTGTAATTCCCAGCTGGAATGCTGCGCAATAAGTCACGATCACCATCGTTGCTGCTGCTTTTTTGAGCATAAAGCAGATCGCCAGTGTTGGTTTTCAGATTTGTAGAGCTATTTACCAGTGAGACATCCAAATCCCCCAGCCAGACTGGGGCAGTCAGCTCGATTTGCCCAGGCGCAGTAATCAGGCCTTTGGGGATTTTTTGAGCAATGGTGAAGTCAATAAAAGCGGGGATTTTGCCGACAACATAAGTGGATATATTATTTTCGTGGAAGGCGTTGTAGTCCGTTCCTTGTGATAAACCGCTGTAGACGGTGGTATTATCGGGGTCTAATGTAACATCTCCTGGGTAGGTGATTTTCACCTCAGCTTCGGAGATGCTCACATCTCGGTCAGCAAATACAGCGTTCCAATAGAACAAGTCGTAGTCAGTAAATAATCCCAACGCTCCATACACCTTGTAGGTCAGGGTAAAATTATGTTTCTCGTTGATCAAAAACACAGGCTGTTTATTTACATTATCAAACCGATATTGTACTCGCAGCCTGGGCTCACCATTTGTAGTGACACGCTCAATATCAAATCTACTGGCATCTACTACTTGTCCATCCACTTGAACTTGCTGGATTTCTACGAAGTCAAAACCCCCGCATTGAAGATCGGCATCGCTGAAGCAGAGAGCTCTATTTTGGGGGCTATCGAGTCTAATTTCTCGAAACATCCCGTTGAAGCTGCCATTGAAAGTATAATCCAAACTCTCAGTTACTTGCATGCTACTGTCTTTATTCACCACAATACCCACTGCCAGCTTGTCGATGCTGTATACCCGGCTACTCGTTTGGGCTTTAACTGTGCTGGTTGAGAGACTGACGAATGCTGCGCATATTATTACTAACCCAATTGCTACCCGGAACAGTTTTTTTGATTTGTCGGCTGCGCCCAGCATTATTGGTTGAGATTTAATTTGACGTTCTCTTTTTCTGCGTCGCTGGCCTCAAAAAACTGCCCTGGCTTAAATCCAAAAACTGAAGAGACTAAGTTGTGCGGAAAGCTAGCTATCTGAGTATTTAACTCGCGTACGCAGCCGTTGTAATATCTTCTGGCTCTCTCTAGATCCCGCTCGATCTGGCTCAACTCAGTTTGCAGCTTTAGAAAGCTGGCGTCCGCTTTCAACTCAGGATAATTCTCACTAACCGCTAGGAGACTCTTAAGGCTGGTGGTGAGCATATTCTCATTCGCCACTTTCGTTGAGGATGCAAATGGTTCGTTTGTAGTGCTGTTCATAGCCAGGCTCCTGTACTCAGTGACTTTCTCAAGTACTGCAGACTCATGTGCAGCATAACCTTTGACAGTAGCAACAATATTGGGAATTAGCTCGTAGCGCTTCTTTAATTGCACATCAATACCGCTCCAACCTTCCTGCAATAAGATCTTCAGCTTAGTAAGTCGATTGAAAATCGCGACTAGCAAGGCTCCCACGACGATAATTGGTAGGCAAATCAAACACAATATGAGTAGAATTATCAGCACGTCCATAAGAATTATTCCTAATGAATTAATTGTAAATTATTTCCCAGTCTTTGACACTATGGAACCTATCTTCAAGTAATCTCACATCCTCTAGAGAGACATTTTTCACTCTTTTGTGGACAATATATCGCAAGCTAGGGTGGAATAAGAACACAACCGGCACTTCATCTGCAATTATTTCTTGGAAAGTATCGTACCTTTCTTTGCGTTGGCTAAACTCGGAGCGTTTGCGGCCCTCATCCAGCATTTTATCCACTAATGGAATCCTTTCGACTACTGTTTTTCCATCTTTTTCAACTAAGTCGGAAATAGTTCGGGTAGATTTGTAGGAACTGATGTTTAGTCCAGAATCAGTGCCGCTTTGTGTAGAATGGAAGAACTCATAGCGATCAGGATCGATAAAGGTGCTCACTCCCATGAGCAATAATTCGAAATCACCCCTGACGCGTACATCTAGCAGCTCTTGCGGTGAAGTTGGCTTGGGGATTACCCTCACTCCTTGAACGGCTAAGTCAGAGATTATAGATTCCACCAGGTTAGCTCTATCCTCATTATCGGCAAATGTCAGCGTCAATTCTAGTACTTTGCCGTCTTTTTCTAGTAACCTCTCAGTATTTAGTTTCCAGCCAGCCTCGCTAAATCTTTTGCGCGCCAGTTCGCGGTCATAACTGGGCTGCTGCTTATTACTAGCGTAGTAAGGGCTGTTTTGTGGGATAGGACCTAAGGCTACGTCGGCTTTATCATAAACTCTTTGAACAGCAAACTCGCGGTTGATGGCTGCAGAAAAGCCTTGTCTCGCCCGTTTATCTTTAATGCTGGCAGGGCCTTTTTCTGATAGGTTAAAGTAAATACCCCAATACTGCGAATAGATGATACTAGAGCTGACCAATTCCAAGTTGGGAACGCGCCTCAGCTCTGAACTTAAATCCGTAGTGATGTTGGTGATACCGTGCACTTGACCAGATTTTAGCGCTTGCAGAGCTTCGCTATCCGATCTGAACAAGCGAAATACAAGCTGGTCTATCTTGGGGGCACCCAAATAGTAGCTTTTGTTTGAACTCATGACTACGTTATCTGTTTTGATGTCTGTTAGCCTGTATGGTCCTGTGCCAACTGTCTTAAGCCTTTCATTCCCAGTGAACTGACCACTGAGAATGGCGTTTCTGTATTGCTCGATTAAATGACCAGGCAGTATTTTGAAGTTGATTAGTTCATAGAAGTTAGGGATAGTCCTTTCGGTAACTGTAAATCTAAATACATAGTTATCCAATACTTCTATCTCTACATCCTTCATAGTTTCGGCAGCATAAATATCTTGAATGCCTGCTTGGCCAAGTTCTTTGATCAACTTGAAAGTTGCTTCAACATCGCTAGCTTTCAAACTTTCACCGTCGTGCCAGGTGACATCTTTGCGCAAAGTAAACCGGTAGGCTTTGGAGTTTTGGGCCTCATCAATACTAAATCTCTCAGCAAGTACTGGAATTATATCCCCGTTCATATCAAGTCTAATGAGGGGTTCGTATACTAGCTCCATAATGTCCTTATCTAGCTGAGTATTGGTCGTTTGTAACGGGGTAAGTCTTACTGGACCTCTGGGGTCTCCACTAGGGCTAAGTCCGGTGATTACTCCTTCGATGAATATGTTTTGGTTGAAACTGAATAGGACTTCGATACCTGACATAACTGCCAGAGCTAAACACAAGAATATAAAACCTGTGGTGAGGATATAGCTGAAAGGCCTGGTGCTACTGTAGAAGGAGGCTAAACGCCCGAAATATGATCTATCCCCAAAAAAAAATACGTTTGGGTACTCCCAAAATATATCCCTAATACCTACATTTTTCATGACTAGCTCGCTGAAATAATTACTATCGCGATGCTATTGGCAATAAAAAGTACACCCAGGATAATGGTGAGGTTGTGCAAAACTGCCTCTAGACCTCTTTTGCTGCGGTAGGTATCGGCTACGCTTCCTCCAAACACTGTGCCAAGGCCGGAAGTGCCCCTCTGCATAAGTATAACGATGGTAATGACCACCGCTAATACTATCTGTGCAACTAGTAAAATCTCCATGGGTTAATTATACCTTAATTACCTAGCCTGCGCACTAAAATCTGCAACAACGTTGCCAGAATTGAGAATACAACGCTTACAACCAATGTGCTAGCAAGTTGGATTACTGGGAAAGGAATGGGGGCGAATTCAGCACCAAACTTACCGACGCCAATAGTGATTAGTGAAGAAATGACTCCAGTACTGGCCACTACAAAGTAACTCAAGTTTAGTAAAAACCCTACCAAGAACATTCCCCAGAAATTTGTAGGGAATTTGAAGAATTTCAAAACTGGCTCCACTGCTAAAGACAACAGAGCAAAGATTATTCCGCCAAAAAGTAGTGCGGCAATTGTCCCGAATGAACCCACCTTAAGCACGTCAAAACCTGTTACTAATGCCCAGTAAAGTAGGACATTGATTACGAAATATAAGGACGTTTTCATGATGGGTTTTGGCAGTTAAGTTAACTAAGTTATTTGTCTGTGATTATTGTACCAGTAAATTCTTCGCCTACAATAGCTGCTTCGATACTAGCAAAATCAGTGGCTTTGATTATGTAATACTCTGCTCCAAGTTCGCTAGCTTCCTTAGCTGCGATAGGGTCAACAGGCATAGTTCCTCCAGGAATATGCTCGGTTGGATTGCCGATGACATCCATATATTCTTGCCAGCTGAGTTTGTCGAATTTCTTAGCATTGCTGAATTTGCGAGGGTCACTTGTATAGACGCCGTCGACATTTTTGAGATCAAATATCTTGAAACAGCCCAGTGCCTGCGCAATCCTGAGAGCCACCCAGTCACCGCTTTTGCCGGCTTCGAATCCACCCGCTACTACGATTGGTTTGATAAAAGAGAGTTCTTGGATACGGTTTTTATCATCATATTTCCAGACGCTATCCTCGGTGAGATCATGACCTAAAAAGCTACGCACCATTTCTGCGTTGAGGACATTGGCAGCTGTGCCGATCCAATGTAAATCCTCTGTGTTGGTAATATTGCCCTCAGCTTGAGCATGCCCCTGAAAATCTCTGCAGGTCTGTCCACCGCCAGTTACCACTACGAATTTCTTGCCTCCGACCACTTGGTCTTGGAGCATGTCGCGAAATTCTCTGAGATAGTTGAAGTCAATTATTTTATTACTATGCGAAATAACTGAGCCCCCAAGTTTTAAGATGATTGTGCCTGCGTCTGACATTGTCAAGATTCTATCACAAAATGATAGTATATGTTTATGGGAGACCAAACGGCAAAGAGCTCAGCTAAGAATAGTTCAGCACTGAATCAACCTGCAATTCCTGTTACAGTAGTTACTGGGTTTCTGGGCAGTGGTAAGACGACTATTATCATGAATCTATTGTCCCAATTAGAGCACCCCGAGAGAGTTGTTTGGCTTAAAAATGAATACGGTAATATCAATATCGACAAACTTGCAGTGGAAAGCACTCACGTCAAAGTTAGCGAGATAATGAATGGCTGTCTTTGCTGCGTGCTGGTAGGTAGGCTAGGGAATGCTTTACGCGATATTATCGATAGTTATGCTCCGGAAAGAATAATAATTGAGACTTCTGGCACCGCTTACCCCGCGCCAATTGTCTGGGAGATCAAGAAATTCGCTGATCTGAGATTAGATGGGGTTATCAATGTTGTAGACGCGCTCAATTTCTCGGGCTATGAGGATAAATCCTATTCAGCTAGTCTGCAATCAAAATACATCGATCTAATAGTCATCAATAAGTATCCAGATGTTCAGCCCGGCAGTAAACAGGAGCAGGAGCTGGAAACCCGCCTGGATGACGTATATGAACTCAATCCGCATACGCCAAAGGTCAAGAGCATTTCAGGTAACGTTTCAAAGCAATTGCTGATAGGACTAGATCCCCAGGAACTGGATTTAAGAGAGATTGATATGGGCCAAGAGGTTGGCTCACATGACCATCAAGACGAGGTCGAGGTAGTAGAGCTAAGTTGGAAGGCAGATTTAGTTTGTAACAGGGATGAATTTGAAAAGGAAGTGGCCGGTTTAGCTAAGTTAAAGCTAATTCGAATCAAGGGCGCGCTAATTACTACTGACGGCCCAGCGATCTTCAACTGGGTTATGGGCCGTGGTGATTGGCAGGAGTTATCAGATGGCAAGCTGGACGAACTAGGTAGCAGCTTGGTGCTGATGGGAAAGAAAGCGGGTAGTTATAAGGAAATATTGGAGCCAAAATTTAAAGCTCTCTTCAGCAAAACTTCATAGAAATTTCAGCACTCGGGGTTAGAATTCTACTCTTAAATTATGAGAGTAGAAATAAATAAACGGGTTTTTGGCTACAGTGGGGAGCAAAAAGCGCTGGAGTTTCTGGAAGAACAAGGTCTCAGTCTTATAGAGAGAAACTGTTATTTGGGTAGGATTGGCGAGCTGGATTTAGTTATGACTAATCCATTAACCCGCGAGATTGTCTTTGTGGAAGTAAGATCGCTCCTCAGATCGCCAATTGCCGCAGAGCAAGTTATCAGCCAGCAGAAACTATCAAGGCTAATGACTTGCAGCCGCGTATGGTTATATAGACGCGGCTTATCTGAGTTTAAGCATGCCCACAGGATCGATCTGGTGGTGGTGGACTTTAGGGTTAAACCTGCCCGTCTAGATTGGTTTGAGAGGATTGCTTGAGGGCGTAATCTAGAACTATAGCTCCGTCAGCCAGCTGCTCTTGATTTGTCATCTCCAACAGGTAGTTTTTGGATAGGGATTGCGCAAATAAACCGGTGATACCTGGAATGATTGCTGGAGCTATGGTCACTCTGAGATTTGTGACCAGCCCAGCCTCAAGAAAAGAAGTGTTTAGCTGCGATCCGCCGATAAGGGCTATGTGGGAGAGGCCTTCCGCCTCGAGCTGAGATATGAGCTGTGCAGGAGTCAGCGAGCTAAACTCGATGTCTTTGAGAGCGGAGTACTTTGAGACTAGCTGGCTAGGGCGGCTAGTTAACACAATATTTCTGCGTCCTGGAAGGCTGCGCCCGATGGCTTCGAAAGTCTTGCTGCCCATAACCACCGTGCCGATTGCTTTGGTGTGAGCGGAAAAATTCTTTTTATCTAGACTTCCGCCCCAGGAGAGGTCATCCTCTGGACCTGAAGTTATTATTCCATTTAGACTCGTGAGCATTACAATTGTTATTTTCATGATATGATTTTAACAGTTTATTTCTTATTGATGTGAACATGAGCGAAGATACTGATGCCTACTATGGCGATGAGGATTCTCAATTAGAGGGTGAGTTAGACCTAAGTTTTCTGGATGAAGAAGAAAAGTAGATGAAAATTGCGCTAGTGGCGCCACATTTGTATCTCAGAGCTGAGTTTAGTGGTAAGGTGATTTTCTCTCCTGGTGAATTATTTGTATCCCTTGCTAATGAATTAGCCAAGAATGGAGTAGAAGTGCATAGTTACACTAGTGGCCTGGTAAAAGATTTACACCAGTCCATATCACAGTATCCAGCGGATGATAGCTCTCTGCATGCAGAGCTTGAGCTGCGTGGTTACGGGCTATCGGAACTATATGCCAAGCACCCCTTGGCTTGTTTGACTATCGCTAGACAGATGCAAGCGGAGGTTATTGCCGCCGCTTACAAATCTGATGCGGATATTACTCATGTCTATATGAACGAGGAGGAGATCGCGCTCAGCTTTGCTACTTTAGCAAAAATGCCAGTGGTATTTACCCATCATGAGCCATACAACTATTTACTAAAATACCGCAGTGTGTTTCCCAAATATGCAGCCAGTAGGAATTTTATTTCGATTTCTAATTCGCAGAGGAATTCATTGCCGCAGGCAAATTGGGTCGGCAATGTGCACCACGGCCTTGCGCCTGAGAAGTTTCAACTACAAGAGAAAAAATCTGACTACTTTGCATTTCTAGGGAGGATTATTGAGCCTAAAGGCGTGCACTTAGCAATTCAGGCGGCACTCAAGGCCGGTGTCAAGCTAAAGATTGCTGGCAAGCATTATGGGCAAACTGAGAAAGACGACTATTGGCAGAATTTTATTGCGCCGCATATCGATGGCGAACAAATAGAGTATGTGGGATTTCTATCGACTACTGCCGAAAAACAAGAGTTTCTGGGTGGCGCCAGGGCCATGATTATGCCCTCCACTTGGGAAGAGCCATTTGGACTAGTTGTGCTAGAGGCATTTGCTTGCGGGACGCCAGTAATTGCGCTAAATAGGGGAGCTTTACCTGAGATCATTAGTCCAAGCGTAAATGGGATGGTGGTAGATTATGAAGGTGATCATGAGAAAGTTGTTGAAAGTCTAGCTAATTCAATGAAGAATATAGCCGAATTGACAGGCAACGCAAGTGAGATTCGCAACAGTTTTGCTGAAAACTTTACAGCCGAAAAAATGGCGGCGGGCTACCTAGAGATTTATAGAAAACTGATTGGCGGTGAGTAAGTGCCTACACAATCACCAACGGAGCTTTGATATGGTCGTGGTACTTGTAGCCTTCCAGTTGAAAATCTTCGATCTTAAAAGAGTCGATATCCGTTACCTCCTTATTTAGTTTAACTGTAGGCAATTTATAGGGTACCCTCTTGATGATTTCAGCTGCCTGCTCGAGGTGATTTTTATAGAGGTGAGCATCGCCAATACTGACAATTAGCTCCCTAGCTTCAGTCCCCGTCACCTGTGCCACCATCATCGTCAGCAGAGCGTATTGCGCGATGTTAAAGGGTAATCCCAAAAACACATCAGAGCTTCGTTGGTATAACTGGCAGCGCAGCTTACCTTTAGTGACATTAAACTGAAAAAAAGTATGACAAGGTGGCAGCCTCATCTCGTCTATTTGTGCTGGGTTCCAGGCTGAGACCAGCATAGCTTTGGAGTCGGGTCTATCTTTTATCTCTTCGATGACATTTTTGAGCTGATCGATATGACCGCCTTTCCCGTCTGGCCACATACGCCACTGCGAACCATAAACCGGCCCCAAGTCGCCATTTTTATCTGCAAACTCGTCCCAATAATGAATTTTATTTTCATTTAAATATTTGATATTGGTGTCACCCGAAATGAACCACAATAGCTCATGAACTAAAAGCTTGAAGGGCATTTTCTTACTAGTGAGTAGCGGAAACCCTTGGCGGAAATCAAACTTTAACTGTTCGCCGAAGATGCTCCTCAAACCTACAATCCCTCTACTGCCCTTACTTTTGCCTTTGTCTAGTATTTTGGCTATGAGCTGATGATACTGTTTCATGCTTCCAGCATAACATCCACTCCGCTACTTTTTAAAATCTCATAAGAGTGTTTTTGGGTTTGCTCAATGCCATAGACGATTTTTTTGATGCCGCTACGCGCCAGCACTCTAGCGCAGCCCTCGCAAGGCATCAAGTTTACATGCATCACACACTCCGAAAGCTTTACCGATTCAGCCGCGGCTGTAATCAGAAGTTCCATCTCGGCATGATTTGTGTCATAGAAGTTTTGATCCTGTGGAGGTGAAAAGTATTTCTCTTTGCGCGACCCTTTGTGCAGCATAGAGTATTCAGCTGGTAAAACAGTATTGTGACTGGTGGCGATTACTTTGCCATTTTGACTAAGCACTGCGCCAGCTCTAAAAGTCCAATCCCAAGAGGCTAGTGAAGCTTTGCTCGCTAGCTCTAGCAGCTCTTTATCGCCGTATACTTTTTCTTGATCAAAACTATTAAATCCGGTTAAGTGCTTGCTCACTGATTTCAGATAATTTGCAGCCTCTATCTCAGAATTAAAATTACTCAGCTGCTTTACAGCAATTTTATTTCTAAGCATGAGCCAATACTCTTCTCGCAGGTGCAGCATTCGCGAGTGGCTGCCGTGCAATACGATCGCCGCTTTTGGTTTGGTTTGTTCAATAATGTATTTCCAATGTCTTTGAAAATATGAGAGTAGGGTAATGTTTTTTAATTCGCCTGCGCCCTCTAAAGTTTTACTTAGAGCTGCTTCACCGTGACTTAAGAATATCGGCGAATTTTCTAGCCCGGGAATATACTTATCCCTCAATGCACCCCAAACTATGGGCAATTTCAATTTACTTAATTCATGGGCAATTTTAATTATTCGCTCAGAGCTAATTGCTCTGTGGCCAGCTACAAATAAAAAAGGTGACGAAGACAGTTGAGCCTTTTGCTTATCCGCTAGCTCTTCCCAGGTAAAGCTTTTAATCATTTTTAATTATTCTTTTTATTATTAGCGATATTTTCGAAAAACAGCTCGAGCCTCCGGCGCAGCTGCTCAGTAGTCCTTATACCTTCGATCTCCTCTCGGCTCAGCCATTCTAGGTAGTCGGCTTCCGCAGTGGTATTTTTAATTTTCGTGAAATCAGTTTCGGCAAGCTCATGTGTATAAGTATTCCAAATTCTCTTTCTGCTGTAATTGGTGCCTCCATTAGTAATATCTGAACATAGTAGCGAGAGCGTTTCAGGCGCGAAGGCGATTTCCTCCTCCAGCTCCCTAACTAAGCCGGAGATCATATCTACATCCTCACCAGTGAGATGCCCTCCCGGTAGGGTGTAATCGCTGCCTGGGATTTTATAATTTGCAGATCTCTTCTGCAAAAGAATTTTAATTTCCCCAGTGCCTGGGACTACTCGGTAGATAATTGCATCGGCGATGATGAATTCCAGGTCGTCTGTTGCTAAATACTTTTGAGTATATTTTGCAGAGTGTTTCTCGGTAGCTTCAGCTAGTTGTTGGTACTTACCAGCATTTTCCAGTGGAGTGAATTGCAATTCTCGATAATTCCAACTGCAAAGATCAGCATTGTCGAAAGGTATAAAGTGCACATGCAGATGATCTACCACCGACATTCCAGCTCCAGTGCCGCCCTCTCGCAGAAGCGTCCACATAGCCTTGTGCCCATGGACTTTGCGAATTAATTTCTTAGCAAGATAACCGAATTTGCGAATTGTATCCCACTCAATGGTTGTCAAATCTTTTGGGGATTTTATGTGTCGCTTAGGGATAGCTAGGAGCTGTCCGTCGATATACGGATAAAGAGAAGTGGTGAGAACGATCCCATTTTCCTCGCGAATGATATATTTATCTTTCAAATCGCAGAAAACGCACTTCTCGGTATTGGTCCAGATGCGGTCGTACTGCCCACTAGTACGAGCATTCTTCATATCTAGTTGGCTTACCTGCTTATCCACGGATTATTTCTCCTTGAGCGGATCTTTGCGCAGATCCATAAAGTCTTTAAAAATGTCACCTAGCCTTGAACTCACAGCTTTCTCTAAGATCTTGGTCGTCGAGATGTAGGGTGATTGTCGGTCCAGAATCATCACTTCTCCGCCATTTTTAATTACAGTTTTATACTCTTTGGACTCCTTAAACTTATCGTTCCAATCCTCTTTGACAGATACGTAGATCTGGGGTTTGAGCATAGCTAGTGTGGGCTGACAAGATGGCTCGGGAATAATTGTGACGAAATCAACATGCCTCAAGTGTGCAATCATCTCTGCCCTCACCATTTCATCTAGGATAGGTCTGTTTTTGCCTTTTACTTTCCTGATTGCAGCATTTGAGCTTACACCTACAACCAATACATCTCCCAATTCGCGAGCCTCCTGCAGATACCTAACTTGTCCAACATGCAGCATATCCCAAGCACCAGCAGTAAAAATGACTTTCTTCCCCAGGCCTGATAACTTCTCGTTTAGGTCGGTAAGGTCACTTTGCTCAATGAGTCTTTTGCGCCAATTGAATTTAGCTGTTGTTGCCATAGCTAGATATTAGCACAAAGCTTTGAGCTGATTAAATACGACCTAGTCCTGAGAAAGTGCCGATTGTCATGCAGGCTCTCATATGGGTTGTGTTTCAAGAATTTATAGAAATCGTATACCAGGAAGCAATTAACTAGCAAGTTAACTAGCTTAAGGTTAATCATATTTGATCCAGTGGGTGCGGCTTTTAAGTACCCTGAACGGATGAAATACTTTACGATCTTTTCTGGGGTTTTGGCCTCTACATCAACCAGTAAAAAAGATAAGCTGCGCGTGATGTCTAACACAGCCGGACCTTGGCCGCATTTTTCGAAATCTAAAATCCCGCTGATTTGTTTGTCGGGTGAAAAAAGCAGGTTGCTGCGCACCAGGTCCATATGCAAATTGATTTGAGGAAGCGAGGTAAGTATCGAAATGAGCTTGGGCAGAGCAGTTTTCAGCGCTGTAGTATGCATTGTCAGCCCGAGTTTCTGCTGCAGCGCACTTTTGACTTCAACTCTGTCCAGATATCGCAGGCTGGTTTCAATACTCTGCTCAAAATCAGTAACCGCGCTGTGGTCTAGCTTTACGTCCCGACCTGCCAGGTGCAATTTAGCCATCGTCTGCCCGATAGCCTTGATATGGTTTTTGCTAAAGGCTTCCCAAGGTAGTGTCTGCCCAGGCAGAAAGTTATAAAGACAAGCATAAGTGGGTGTATGATCTAGTTTAATAATGTCACTTACTGGAGTTCTAGCTGGCAGCCCACCAATCCTCAGCGCCTTACCCAACTTGCCCGCACGCTTAATTTTCTGAAGGATAGTAGATTCCTTTTTATAAACAATTAACACCAGCTGTTGTTCGCCTTTTAGTTCTTGACCGCTTGCTAGTCTTACCAAATAGCAGCTATTGCGATAGCCCTTTGCCAAAAAGTCTAAGCCTGAAATCTCTACCCCTAGAAGCCTAGCAAGACCAGTTTTCAGTTTGAGTGTATAATTAAAGTCGTTATGCACAACCAATTATATACTGAAGACAAATTTTCATGGGCGGGTTTGAAGCGGGCTGCAGTTGCTCAAGGCCGTCCAGTTATTGGTCTCGCGCCAATGGATAGTGTGACTGATGTTTCGTACCGTAAGATCCAAGCTATTTATGGTAGGCCAGATGTCACCTTTACTGAGTTCATTCCAGTAGAAGGTGTGGTGCGCTTGAGCCCTAGACTGTTGCGAGACTTTTGGTATAACGAGGAAGAACGGCCAGTAATTGCCCAAATTTACGGCAATGATCCCGACCTTTTTTATACGTCAGCACAATTAGTCTGCGAGTTAGGATTTGATGGGGTAGATATAAATATGGGATGCCCTGCTAAGTCTGTGGTGCATAGAGGTTGCGGCGCTGCCCTGATAAATACGCCTGACCTGGCGGTGGATATAATCAAAGCTGTGCAAGCAGCGGTCCGGGATTGGGCTGAGTCAGGAATTAATTGGAGTAAGTGGCAACTACTTACGACTGGCAAAGCAAAGCGCCTGCTCAAGGAGTTCGTAGAGTCCTCAAAATTAAAGGGCATTTATCAGCAGCCAGTGCAAAGGAGATTAATCCCAGTTTCTGTAAAAACCAGGATCGGATTTTCAATGCCTGTCACTGAAGACTGGATCGGTAACCTCCTAGGGACTGGAGTGGAATTAATCTCGGTCCACGGTCGTACCCTGAAGCAGATGTACACTGGTTTGGCTGATTGGAGCGAGATAGCTAAAGCTGTGCAAGTCAGAGACAAAATTGCGCCAGCTACCGTAATTTTCGGCAACGGCGATATAAAAAGCGCGCAGTCGGCACTGGAACTGCAGGAAATCTCAAAAGTCGATGGTTTATTAATAGGCAGAGCTACCTATGGCAACCCCTGGATATTTGAGGAGATAAGGCAGGCTTTCGCGGGCGATACAACTACATCATATATGCCGGAGAAGGAAGAGCTATTCAAAGTAATGCTGGAGCATGCTCGCTACCACGAACACTTCAAAGACCCTGGTGAATACCCACAAATGCGCAAGAATTTGGCTTGGTATATTTCAGGCTGGGATGGCGCTGCCAGACTAAGGGCCAGATTAGTGGTTAGTAAGGATTCTGATGAGGTGGAAAAAGTATTGGCAGAATACTTGCTGGCTTGAACAGATTTTTGCTATTGTGTGCATATCGTGAAAAAAACTGCTACTGCCAAAAACAATCAAGTCGACTCAATTGAGGATACCGACGAGGATGAAATCATTTCCAAAGTTCTGCATGATAGTGATGATTTGAATGTTTATGTGGACCCCGATGATGACGAGGATATTCTCGCCGTGCCTCCCTATGCTACTAGCGATGATGACGAAGATTATTACTAATCTGTGTTAAAATCCTTGATAGTATTTAAATATTTATCAGCCTTTTTATGAAAGATAGTAAGCAGACCATTAGTGGCAGCACAGATGATTATAGCTACGAGATTAAAACAATTGACGCAACTACCATCGAGATCTCAGTCCAAGTTACTCCTGAGAAATTCGTCAAAGTAAAGGATCATGCATATACTCACCTTGCGCCAAACGTAAAAATCAGAGGCTTTAGACCAGGTAAAGCTCCAAAGTCGTTAATTGAAGCGAATCTAGGTATGGACCTATACGAAGAGACTGTAGCTCATGTTTTGCCAGAAGTGACTGCCGAAATTATCACTAAGCATGAATTCGAACCTTTAGATAATGCCAACTACAGCGTCAAGGATTTTGGCGATGATAAAGGTATGACTTACACGGCTACTTTTACTGTCGTTCCGCAGATTACCCTGCCAAATTTCAAGAAGTTGCAGACCAAGAAGGTCGAAGTAAAAGTTACTGATGAAGAGGTAGACAAGCTATTTGATCAGCTAGTTAAGGACATCAGATCTAGCCAAAAGGCCAAGGATGGGCTTAAGGATGCAGCTAAATCAGAGGAAAAGACTGAAGAGGGAAAAAATGATAAAGCTGCAGTTAAGAAGGCTGATAAGGTTGAAAAAGACAACGGCGATGACATCGACTGGCCCAAACAGTTAAACAAGGAAGAGCTTAAGACTTCTGCAGATGTCAGAAAGCTATTGCGCGAGAATCTGCTCAAGCAAAAGCAGCAGCAAGAGGACGAAAAGTACCTGACTGACCTAGTCAAAGAGGCAATTGAGCTGGCTGGTTTCAGTGCACCTGCACAGTTGATCAAATCGCAGTCTGCTGCTAAGGAAAAACAATATGTCTCTAGGATCAAGGAATTGGGACTTGAGATTGAGGAATTTTTGAAGATGCAAAATAGCACTATCGAGAACATGAGAGAGATGTGGGATAAGGAAGCAGCGCTGCAGATTAGCAGCGATTTTCTCTTCATCGCTATCTCCAAAGAGCAAAAACTTAAAGTTGAGCCAGCAGAAATCGATCAGGAAATAGCAGGTATCACCGATGAGAATCTAAAAGAGCAGTACAAGCAGCCTCAGAATCGCAACTACATCGCATCTGTTCTGTTGAGACAGAAAGCAGTTAATTGGCTTAGAGATCAGGTAAGCTAGGACGCTAGGGTGCTAGAATAGATTCATGCATATCGACAGCCTTAGGCTTTGGAATTTCAAAAATCTGCACGGCCAAATAGAGTTTTCAGATGGGATTAATTTGCTGGTGGCTGCTAATGGCTTCGGCAAGAGTAATCTGCTTGAGGCTATTGGATATTTAGCTAGTGGCAGTTCTTTTCGCAGGGTGCCCGATGAGCTAATCTGGCCTCAAGACAAAGATTCTGTGCTGTCGCTGATAGCAGGGAGTATTGGCAGCGATGTACTACAGTTGGAATGGCATAGACGACACTTGGCCACAGGACAACTCAGCGCCCGCAAGAAGTTTCAGTTCGCTTCTAAGGCAGCCAGTATTATTAAATTCCGTCAGTACATCGGGGCGCTGGTTTACGCGCCAACCTCGATCGACCTAGTCACGGGCCAAGCTAAGCAGCGCAGAGATTTTCTAGACGAGGTACTTATCAGCTTGAGACCTTCTTTGTATCAGGTTTTTAGAGACTACAGACGGGTGGTTCTATCTAGAAACAGTTTGTTGCAAAATGGGGTCACAGCTAGCCAGTTATCTTTCTGGAATGACAAACTGGCACAACTAGGCTCGCAGGTTATCGCAGAGCGACTAGCGCTGCTCAGCGCGCTACTACCAATTCTCGAGGATCTTTCTGCCGAAATCTATAATCTCCAGGACTTCAAGGTTAGCTTCAGCTATGTCAGTAAAGTCAGCGGGCCATTGAGCGATAAGCAGATAGAGCCTGGCTTAAATGCAGCGGGTCTGTTACCTGCCATCACTCAGAGTTTTAAGAACAAACTGGAAGCGGGATCTAGCAAAGAACTACAGGCTGGACGAGGCCTTTACGGGCCTCACTTGGATGATATCGAATTTTTTCTCCAGGGCAGGTTAGTACGCTTCGGCGCTTCAAGAGGCCAGCAGAGGTTGTTTGGGTTGATCTTGCATTTAGCCGCCCTAAGCCTGATTGAGGCCGAAAAGGGCGATAAACAGATTCTTCTCTTGGACGACCTTTTCTCCGAGCTCGACCCTGCCCACCGCCAAAATACTGCCAGTTACATCACTAAACTTGTAAAATCAGGCCAACAATTATTCATCACTGCCCCAGCGAGTGATTACATTCCTAAAAAAATAGCGAAAATTGGCAATAAACTAGACCTTAGAGCTATTCGAGATAAATTGGCTTAAAGCGTCAGACTTGTAAATTGCATTGTAAGCATCTAGAGCCTCATCAACAGCGATTGGCTTGCGTCCGGCAAATAGAGTCAGTTCCTTTGCTGTGGTCAGATCCAGATTTATTGGTGCTCTGCTACTACCTAAGAAACCATTCACCGGGCTAAAAACGTTGAGCATGTAGGAGTTTCCACAACTTTTACAATGCAAATGGATAACAGTCTGCTGTGGTGTGGAGCGCATTACATTGAAATCTGC
This sequence comes from uncultured bacterium, assembly GCA_937876695.1. Taxonomy (GTDB): domain Bacteria; phylum Patescibacteriota; class Dojkabacteria; order CALFHW01; family CALFHW01; genus CALFHW01. Next base: position 9,951 of record CALFHW010000173.1, on the reverse strand, counting down.
CTCGGAGTACTTGTTACCGCAAAGATCACAATGCCTTGGTGCTAGGGATTTAACGGCTTGTTGGTTGTCTTTATTTAGATTTGGTTCCATACTAACATGATAGCTCCTTGCCTTAGCAATTGTCAATCGAGACTGCTTAACACTAGTTCAAAACTACTTTGGAAACTAGTTCTGCAAGCTTATTGCTTTTTTAATTGCTTCCAATGGTAGGTGAGCGCATTTACTGCGGGTAATGGTTAACTTACCCACCAATTCTTCCAGCTGCTCGCTACTAAAAGCTAAAATTTGTTCTTTAGTTAAGCCTGCCAGCTCCTGGCTGAGCATCGAGGCAGAAGCTACCGAGAGAGCGCAGCCGCGTACTTCATAGCTGATCGAAGAGACAACTTGGGTAACTGGAGCCAAAGTATTGTCTGTTGAGGTCGCTGTTGCGTCCTGGGTCGGCTCTGCCAAGCTTATAAACACCGTGATGTCATCTCCGCAGCTTTTATTCTTTAGACTGAGGCTCAAATCGAACTTCTCAGGTTTCCCACTATTGCGCGGGTTTTGGTAGTGGTCTAGAAGTTCTTGTCTATCAACAATGCTCATGAGTTAGTTGGATTAGCTGACTTAGCAAAAAACACTAGGCAGTCTTTGAGAGCAGTGATAAGTGCGGTGATGTCAGAGCTTTCATTGTAGAGGTGTAAACTGGCGCGCACGCTGCTGCTAATATTCAGGCTCTGCCTGTGCAGAAGCTGCGCGCAATGATGCCCCGCTCTGACAGCAATATGCCTGCTCGCCAGAAACTCCGCCACATCATGAGCATGAACGTCTTTAACCTCAAATGCGACCACACCAGCCCGATTTTCAAGGGATTTGGTAGGTCCAATGACTCTGATTTCAGGCATAAGTTGCAGCTCAGAAATCAGCTGCTCAGTAAGGCTAGCTTCATGGCTGGCAATTGTTTCTAAACCAATCATTTCCAGGTAGCCAATTGCAGCAGCCAAGCTAAAAACCCCTGAAATATGTGGAGTACCAGCTTCATAGCGCTGAGGCGCAGCTTTGAGCTCCACGCCAGCTTCTTCTACCAGTTCGACCATGCCGCCGCCTAGATTGACCGGGCTTAGCAGACTGTGATTGCGCTCAGCTGCATACAAAACCCCGAGGCCTGTTTCCGCAAGCACTTTATGAGCCGAGAAAAATAGATAGTCGCAGTCCATCTCTTTTACATCCACTTTCCCATGCCCTACTAACTGAGCGGCATCCACAACTAAAATTGCCGCTTTGGCATAAGTATTTAGGAGCTTTCTAATCCTAACCATGTCAGTAATACTGCCGGTTACATTTGTGACTGCCGAAAGAGCGACAACTTTGATTCTAGTGCCATGTTGTTTTAGTACCTGCTCAAACTCAGCATAATTAAACCCAAAATCATCATCAAGTCCGATTAACATAAGTTTTGACCCTTTTTGCGTTGCCACTTGCTGTAAGGGTAGAAAGTTACTGTGGTGCTCGGCCACACTTGAGATTACAATATCACCCTCAGTTAGTATCTTCTGCAGATGCCCGGCAGCAACTAAATTCGAACTGGCGGTAGAACCTGCGCTGAAAATGATTTCGTTCGCCTCAGCATTGATGTGTCTAGCGACAATTGCGCGCCCAGATTCGTAATTTTCAGTCGCAGCCTCACTCAGGTCGTAGATTCCGCGGTGCACATTGGCATTTTCCTTAGTATAAAAGTCAGTAATACGGTCGATCACTGCTTGCGGCTTTTGGCTGCTAGCTGCAGAGTCGAGATAGACTAATTCTGGATTATGCTTAAAGATAGGAAAATCACTTTTCATAGTTATTATATTTGTTCCAATTTAGCTAACTCACTTGCGAATACTTCGTTAGACCCACTTACTTCATCAGCGACATTTGCCATATCGGCTACTTGCCTGACAAATGCCTTGGCAAGTAAGTATTGGGCATCGGCAAGGGACATGCCCCTACTCATACACAAAAATAGTTGCTCGCTATCAATCATGCCTACGGTGGCTCCGTGCCCGCCTTTGACATTGGTTTCGCTGATCTCCAGGCACGGGACAGCTTTAGCAGATGCCTGAGGTGACATCATCAATACGTCACAACGCAGGTACGTATCCGTCAGCTGTGCGCCCTTTTCGATCACTAGCTCGCCAGTGAAATCGAATTTGCTGCGCTCTAATAGCACTGCCTTGACCAGGGTTAAAGACTTTAGACCCGGTTTCTTGTGAACCACACGTAGCTTCATCTGCACGTTTTGTTTTTCCCTTCCCACGAAAATGCCTAGCAGCTGTGTATCCTCCGTGATCTCAACAGTCTTATCCTGGCTTTGTCCCAGTTTGACTTCAGAAAAATTTAATATTATCTGCTTCATGCGCTAATGATATACTATAATTAGGTACAGAATTCTAATTTTAGAGAAATTATCATGAAATCTACAACGATTTTAGCAGTTAGTGTGGTTTTAGCAGTAATAGTAGTGGTGGGTGCGGTATTTTTCCTTAAAGGGGAGGACAAAGCAGAGTTACCAATTAGAGTAGAGCAGTATTACGATTTTAATTGTCCCGGCTGTAGATCATTCCATCCAATTTGGAATCAATTGCAAGCAGAGTTTGGAGATAATTCTGACGTGGAGTTGTTTACCAATAATCACCCAATCCTAGGCGCCGCGTCTCAGCAGGCTGCATTTGCTCACGAAGCTGCAATTCTGCAGAATAAAGGTGATGAATACTCAGATATCCTATTTGAGAATTTCGAAGCTAGAACTGATGCAGACTTCGTAAAGTTCGCCCAAGAACTAGGTTTGGATGTCGCTAAATTCAATACAGATAGGGAGAGCCAGAATCTGCAGCAAGGTCTTCTAGATAAGGTAAATGCCGCCCGTGAGCGTGGCATAACTTCTACTCCGACTGTATTTGTAGGCACTCGTAAGGCAGTTAAACTGGACTTCGATTCACTTAAAGAGCAGATCAATAGCCGTATCGAGCTAGCAAAATCACAGAAAAATGCGAACAATTAACCTTTACTATCCTGATTTAGCTTCAAAAAAGTTAGGTAATAAACTGGCAGTTAGAGATGATTTTCAACGCAACCATCTGAAGGTGATTAAGGCTGGATACTTGGATTACAAATATGTCTGTAGAGATGGATCTGGACACAAAGCTGAATTGGTGCTCAAGAAAATCGACAAAAAGGAAGGTGCACTATTTGAAATAAAAGTGATCGAAGTAGAGGCCTTGCCGAAAAGTTTTGTGAGGCTGCTGGTGCCATTTATCAGGCCTGCCAGACTTGAAGTAGCATTAGATCAGGTGACGCAGATTGGTCTGCTGCAGGAGGTTGGACTGTATTTTGCGGACTTTTCACGGCAGACTACCAAGGAAGTATCGGCAAATAAGCTAGATAGATTCACTAAGCTATTATTAACTGCGTTCTCGCAGTCTGGCGCGGCTATTTTGCCAGCCTTAAAGTCTTACGAGACCCTGGCAGAAGGTGTTCAGGATTGGCAACAAGACCAGCTACCTGCTCAGCGCCGCCAAAGCAGTTTCGTTTGGCTTGATTTTGCTGGCGAGCAATACTCAGCTGATAGGCTCATCTCCGTTCTTAAACAGGCGGAAAAACCCGGCAGTGCAGTTACTCTGATAGTGGGGCCAGAAGGTGGTTTTAGTCAAAGCGAGCGAGAGTTATTGGAGTCTTTACCAGACCAAGTGTCATTGAGACTACCCACGCCAACTCTGACAACCGAGACCGCAGCCACAGTCATAACTGCTCTGGCAGCGAGCTGCGTTGGCGCATCCAACTAAAGAAGAAACAGGCGGTATTGGCTACTTAGCTGTCTGGTAAGCCACAAATAGGTATCCATCAGGATCAGAAAAGAGAAACTCCCGGCTATCCCAGTGGTTCTTGAGTACCTCGGTATGGGCTGTTACCTGGCTATCTTTCGCTAGTTGATTATAGGCGTCTATATCTGAGACACCAAAGTATAGAAGCACTCCTTGGCCACGACCTTGTTTGCTTGTGGCAAATTGATACTCTGCAAAGGGCTCAGTATTTTCCTGGATATAGTGTATCTCATATCCGCCAATAGCTACCACAACTTTATCGTCAGCTTTTTGTTTGATGATAGCTCCTAATCTCAGCCAAAACTGGTGAGTTTGCTCAATTGACTGCGCGTAGTAGACCAAAAAACTAGTATTTTCAGCAATTTTAGACATTATGTATTGTGACTAATCTTACTTACCCTTTTTTCCAAGTCTTTCCATTTTGCGGCGTTGAGAGCGGGACATTCCACCTTTGCGGCCATCATCGGCTGAAGAGACAATCCGCATAGGTCTAGTTGCTCTTCTACCTGCAATTTCTCTATCTCCAGTAAGGAGATCACTTATCTGTGCTGCATTAGTGATAACCTGTGAATTGCCATTTTCTGGCCTCAACCTGATAGCATTTTCTCTAACCTGCAGAAGTGCAGTCAGAGAATTGTCGGCACATTTCTCAATAAAGTTGCTAAATGCTGTGAAGCCTTCGTTCTTATACTCTACCAATGGATCGAGTTGGGCGACGCCCCTTAATCCAATACCTTCTCTGACATCTTGCATGTAGTCTAGATGTAGTGTCCACAATTCGTCGATAACTTCAATTAGCACAGCTTGAATAAGCCCTTGAATGCTATTTGTATTTTCTAGCTTTATTTCCACTGCTGTTCTCAAGAATGACTCTAAGAATTCTTCTAACTTCTCTCTAGCTCTAGGCTCTTGCTCAAGTGTTTTAGTGAGGTATCCGGTCATAACTTCCTGCAGGGCGGCTGTATCAGTTACCTCATCTTTGAATAGTTTGAGTCTATTGCCAGCCACAATAAGTGTCTGATCATCTCCGAGTGACAACACTAACTGCGCAAGTTTGGCGTAGTCGGGTTTTTGCTTGTCATCACTGCTTTCTAGATTTGAAGCGATAAGCGCTGACCTAATAGCAATGGCTTCGCCAAATTCAGCGGCAAGGTCTGCGAGCGCCTCTTTATGCTCCTGGCTACCAGCCTCTTTACCTGCGAACTCTTTGCTGATGGTCAGGTAGCGGTAACGTCTATTGTAGAAGATCTCTCGTTGTTGGTTGACGACGTCGTCGTATTCCACCACGTGTTTTCTAGAATCAAAATACATACCTTCCATGCGTTTTTGGGCCCGTTCGATTGATGACGTGATCATACCGGACTCAAGTGGTAGATCGTCAGGTAGATTTGTCATTTCCATTATTCGCTTCACAATCTCCCCGCCCTGAATACGCATGATTTGATCATCTAAACTCACAAAAAAGCGAGTTTCTCCAGCGTCACCTTGACGGCCAGATCTACCTCGGAGCTGGTTGTCGATACGTCTGGATTCGTGTCTCTCGGTACCGATCACGTAAAGACCTCCTTTATCGGCGGCGCCTTCACCTAGAGGAATATCAGTACCACGACCGGCCATATTGGTAGCTACTGTAACTGCGCCCACTTGCCCCGCTTTGGCGACGATCTGAGCTTCACGCTCGTGGAACTTGGCGTTTAGAACTTCATGTTCAATTTTGCGCTTGTCTAGCATACTGGAAACCTTCTCAGAGTCAGCTATAGATGTGGTACCTACCAGGATAGGGCGACCTGACTTATGTGCGGCCACAATCTCCGAGACAACTGCTTCAAACTTGGCCTCCTTACTCTTATAGATACGATCAGCCTTATCTTGGCGGATATTTGTCTTGTTAGTTGGGATTTCAGCAGCTTCTAAGTTGTAGATTTTGAAGAATTCTTCTTGTTCGGTCAAAATTGTACCTGAACCACCAGTTAGGATCTTGTATAACCTGAAGAAGTTCTGGAAAGTGATAGTGGCTAGAGTCCTAGACTCCTGCTGAATAGCCACGCCTTCCTTGGCTTCGATAGCTTGGTGCAAACCTTCCGAATAGCGCCTGCCAGGTAGTACGCGGCCTGTAAACTCGTCCACTATCATGACTTCGCCCTCGCGGATGATGTATTCCTTGTCTAATTTATAGAATACTTCGGCCTTCAGCGAGTTTTCGAGATGATGGGCTAGTTTGTAGTCTTCCCAAACGTTATTGACACCTAGTAGCTTTTCAACCTTAGCGATACCTTCATCAGTTAGGTTAACAGCGCGCTCCTTTTCTTCGATTGTGAAGTCAACTTCGGCCTTCAGCTTAGGCACAATCCGGCTGAATGTCTGGTAGAGATCATTTGAGCCAGATGCAGGTGCGGAAATGATCAATGGCGTTCTAGCCTCGTCGATCAAAATAGAGTCAGCTTCGTCAACTATGCAGAAATATAGCTCTCCTTGAACTCTACCATCTGCGCTTCTGGCCATATTGTCTCGCAAGTAGTCGAATCCAAACTCGTTATTTGTACCCACTACAACGTCGCACTCATAAGCTTCGCGCTTAGTACACTCGATTAGATTTAGTCCTTTAAGTGAGCTAACTTTCAACTGTTGCTCTTTACGCTCCTTAGCAGCTTCCGCGCCTTTAAGCTCGAGGATTTGTTCGTCCTTGATGAACTTATAACTGGCTGCTGGCGTGATAATACCTACGCTTAAGCCCAGCTCAGAGAAAATATGCCCTGCATACTCTCCGTCTCTGCGGGCTAGGTAATCATTCACAGTAACTAAATGCGCGCCTCTGCCTGTTAGTCCATATAAAAATAGTGGGAGTTGGAAAGTCATGGTTTTACCTTCACCAGTCTTCATTTCTACGAGTTTTTGACCGCTAGCAAGCAGCGCACCAGCAAGGATTTGTACGTCAAAATGAGAAATTCCGAGTTTGCGTTCGGTCATGATGGCGAGAATTGCATAGGCCTCAGGCATTATTTCTTGAATCCTCTTGTATAACTCCATTTCAGTGCTACTTAGCTCGTCTGACTTTTTTCGCATCTTGAGGTTTAGCCTCTGTTCTTCAGGGATTCTGCCGCTTAGCTCGCGCAATTCGCTGCGATATTTATCAATTATTCGGACTAACTCTTCATTTGATTTCTGTTGGTAATCCTCAATAATTGTTCTGACTACTGGTACTACTTTCTGATATTTGGTGACTAGTTTTTTACCTGGATCAAAGAATGACTGTATAAGCTTGAACATCGAAGTAATTTATCCATAATTTAACGTTTTTATTCTAGCATTAAAGGCCCTAAACGTGATAAAATAGCCTATAATATGAATAATAAAGATCCTAAACAAGATATATTCTATAAGTTATATAGAGCAGTAATTACCGCATATAAATTCGCGGGGGTGGTGCTAGTGACTGTGGCTTTTGGGGCACTCGTATTCGGCAGTTCACCAGATATGTTCTACTACGTCGATGCTCAAGCTGTCAGCGCTGACAACAAGTCCCTGGCGCAATTTAGCAGCTCCGCAAGTAAGTTAAGGCCACAGCTTGCCAGGTCATACAAGATCAGTGTGAAAGCTACGGACGGGAAAAACCTTGCCAGCGCCCGCAGACTACCCCCAATAGATAAAAATCTAAGTAGCCAGACAAGGCTAATAATTCCTAAAATCGGCATAGATGCAGTCCTGTTTACAGGTGAGAATGGAGAAATAGAGTTAGATAAAGGGGTATGGATGGCGCCTAGTTTCGGTATTCCTACAGACGCGTTGCCGATGTTGATCTCAGCGCATAGATTTGGAGGTCTAAGTTGGAACCAGGCATATAGAGATAAGAATTCATTTCGTAGGCTTCCAGAGCTTTCAGCTGGAGACGAAATTACAGTAATTTACCAACAGCGAAAATTTACTTATAGGGTAGTAAACCAGTTCACGGCGATGGGTTATGAGATAAACTCAGCCGCCGAAAATCTAGTACTCTATACCTGCAAGTACCTCAGAAGCCCAGAGCGTATCTTCGTCACCGCGGTAAACGCTTGGTAGATAGTTGACATTTGTACAGACTATAGGTTATAATCTGTAATGAGTTTATCAATTATAAAAAACAACATTGTTCGCTTTAGTCTAGTTTTGGCTTTAGTACTGGGATTTGCAGGTATTAGTGCCAGCAGCGTTGCAGCTGAAGGTCAAGTCTGCGTAAGAGTACCCGGTGTATACGGAAGCACCGATAACTGCACACCAGTTGAGAGAACCAGTATCACCTCAGGTGACGTTGTAGCTCTTTCAGTAGCTTCATTCTCATTCGGTATAGTAGCACTAGGTGCAGCAAATGCATTCAAGCTCGCCGAGAATCAGATTTTTGCTGCTAGTAAGTAGTTTCCTTCATTCCAAGTAATTCGAACTGTATCTGTAGGCCAGCTGTTTGGGTCTTTTAGATCTGAAATCTTGCCAATTGCAATAACAGTCAGATAGTGTTCTCCATTGATAACTACTATGTCGTAGGCCGCGATTTGCTTAAGCAAATCGCAATTTTCTACACACTTAATGCTTATAGGTTCTTGGGAATTTGGGGCATCCAGTTCTACTTGGTTACTCTGGCCATTAACCCAATCCCAACCTACAACTGGTATCTCGATGTTAGTGATTTCTCGGGCTGTTAAGTCTAGAGGTTTAAATTCAGTATCGCCCAACGAATTTCGATAAACCGAATAATCAACAGGTATCTCAAAGTTTTCGCCAGTTTCAATCTCGCGTACTGTAGGAAGTTTCTGCGGGTAGGTTTGATCACTAAAGGATCTAAGTCCCATTACTCTAGATAGCTGTTCATCGTATATGATGTCAGATAGGTCAATACCTGCAAATATCGAGTAGGCTCCGATTAGAAATGCTCCAACAAGGCCCAGAACCAATACCACCGGCATCAATAACTGTAGCTTACTACTTGTTTCCATTATTTCTCAACATAATGCGTTGAATCACTTGTTGCTTTACTCCATGTCTGGTGGGCGTGCGGGCAATTATGCATAGGTTATCCACCAATATTTCACTAGGAAAGGGTAGTAACCTTAGTTGTTTGATGATTTCGATACGCACACTTGGAGATGTATTGCGCTTGATGCCACCGTAATTGATTACACCTAGCAGTCTGGTTTCATCTTTACGTTTGACTATATAGGCAGGCGCGCTCTCAAAGCAGATCTTGTGCAAAGCCCTCTGCAGCATCTTTAGTGAACTATCTTCGTTTAGTCTTTGGAAGATTTTACCTGGCACCAGTTCTGACTTTTTACCTATTTCAATTCGGCCTAATCCGTGGGTAAAAACAGTGATTGCCATGCTGTTGAGCCAATTCTCTAATGCAAACTTAATATCGCTGATAACATCTGCTGGGAGGTCTTCCCCGAGGTATTTATGACTGAAATATAGTTGATCTAGCTCCTTGAGCTCTAGATTGCGCTTTAGCTTGACAAAGGTGCGGAAGTTATCGCGCGCGCTATTTCTGAGCTTGTCATCTACTATACTTCCCAAAAAATATCTTGTGGACATGGACTTACTTACCTTCTATTAAATAACAAAACTAGTTGAGAAGTAACACAATCAGTAGACATAGCGCTGCCACCAAAATATACTCTGCCACAATTTGCGCCGTCAAGGTGCGCTGCTTCTCGTGATGCAGTATAGCATTGAATATGTAAAAAACGACAGTACTCATGAATGATGCCAATAGATTTGAGATGTTTAGGTAAGTATTTAGGCTGGCGGTTAGATAACCAATTGCTAGGCCCGAAAGCACTATCATAGATAAAAATAGCCAAGAGTTGAGTCTGGATCGCACTAGTACCAGCATTGATAGCAAACTCCCGATTACAAATACAATGCCTACTTGCACAAAGAAGTTAAAACTAAGACTGTCACTTAGAGTCAGTACAAATTGCGTAAACGAGAAAAAAATTATTATTTTAATCAAGTCGTAGACAATATGGGTATTGCCTTCTAGCTTGTACTTATCTTCATAATAGGCGCGGATATTGATGAACAGTAGGCTAAATGTACCTAGGGCGACTAAGAAGTAGACAGGCGCTAGATAGCTGACATTTGT
>CALFHW010000172.1 GCA_937876695.1 uncultured bacterium | reverse complement strand
CTTACTGTACTAGGAGTATTCGTCTACCTAAAATACTGGCGCAGGCGGGATAAGCTTTACAATGGAGGCTGAAATTGCAAGAATTTAATATGGATAAACTGTTTTTAACAGCAGAGCTGCGAGGCACCATTAGAAAGGTTGCTATACTTGGCTGTACGGTCATCTGCGCCGCCTCAATCTTAGGTCTAGCTAGTCCCCAAATCAGTTCTGCATTTTTCCCAAGACCACCAGGCTTTCCTGGTTTTCCTACACCTCCAGTGACGCCACCGGCGACACCCCCAACTACTCCACCAGTCACACCGCCAGTTGTCCCCCCGGTGATTCCACCTGCTGCGGCCTTTAGCCCTACACCCTACTCCAGCATTTATGCACCTAGCGGCGTTTGCCAACTCGCCAGCGGCACCGCCAATATCCCCAACGCCCAACTCAGTGCCTACAACGCTGGTGCAGGTGTCGATATCGCCGGCGTAGGTAAAGTATACAGAGCCAATACGCTTTATCATTGTTGCTATGAGCAGTATCTCGGCGGCAACGAGCCAGCCGTCTGTGCAAACGTCTATCGCGACCAACGCGCCGGCAATGTCGACGCCTGGACCGCCACCATCCGCGGCGATTTATACACCAGGTTTGGCATGCCAAATACCAGAACTCCCGCTACCGGCAACTTCCAAACCCCTGCCAACGCCAATAAAATCGCCGAGTATACCTTTAGCAGCAAGCAAAGCGTCCCTGCAGGGCGCCGCACCGGCCTGTCTGGCAACAACTACCTACTACTAGGCTACGACAATAGTTCCACCAGGCCGCCAGTTGTCTCTGGTTTTGATAGCTGGTATGACTACGTGCGTAGGCTCATCCAGATTAACTCCACCATCACCACCAGAGCTATCACCACCATCAGCGGCGGCTTTGCCGGCGCCCTGTCCACAAATGCTGCCGGTGGCGTATTCCAAGTCAACGGTAACCTGCGCGTAACTTCAGGGGCCAGTTGCGACACCCGCGCCCTAATTCTAGTAGATGGAGAACTCACCCTCGACCCACAAATCCGCATTGCCAACATCAACTCCCAAACCCAAGGCTGTCTGTTTGTGGCCAAAGGCAAAGTCACTATCAGCCAGTCCGGTACCGCTGCCACCAGGCTCACAAACGGTCCAGTTTTCTACGATGAAATCCAACTCGGAATTATCACCCAGAATGAAGTCTTCGCGCCTTATGACGGTACCGACGGTCTGAAAATCACCGGCGTAGTCACTGCCGGCGGAGGCAATTTCCAGCGTGCGGTTAACAACCCAGACTACCCAGCTCTGTGGATGGAATACGACCCTAGATACATCGAGCTGTTCAAAAACGAATTAAAACTACTCAGGTTCTCCACCCGCGAGAAAGGGTTTATTGATCCAATTTAGCCAGCCTAAACTATGAGGGAGATTGAATTAAGCCTGTTACCCAAAATCGCAGCGCAGAGTAGCACCATTGCCAGGCCTACCTTTGTAACAGATATCGAACCTAAGCAATCTAGCCAAACCCCACCCGCTAATCAGCCCCCAGCAAACCAGCCGCCCGCTAGTTTCCCCGTTACGCCAGTTACAGGAGACGCGCAGATCACTTTGGAAAGCGCTAGCTCTAGCTTTAGTACCGGTAGTAACTTTACTATTCAAATCAGGGTTAACTCCAAAGGCGAACAGGTGAAATCGTATACAGCTGTGGTAAGTTATGACCCGCAGAAATTGGAGGTAATTGATAAAAATACTGCTACCTCGGGAATTCAAATCGACTACACTGGCTCGTTTACAGTCACTGAGAATGCCGCCAATAACAGTCAAGGCAGCGTGCGTCTGCGCGCTGAAAGCGGAACGGCCAGTAGTCTAAACCAACTTGTGGGCGCAGTGACGTTCCGAGCCAAAACCACCGGGCAAACCACTATTTCGGTCAGCCAGACTGCCAGCTCAATCGTGGACGCAGCTTCTGTAAACTTACTAGACAATGTAAATAGCCTGACCATCAACGTAACCGAAACCGGGGCTGACAGCGAAATTATCACCCCCACCACACCACTGCCTATTGGCGGGCTTAACGAATTGCCCAAAAGTGATTTGCCTTATTCGGGTATACTCTTCTTAGGACTGGGCGTTATTTTTGTATATCTGGGACTGCTGGGCAGACGCATAGCCGGCAAAAAAACGCCCTCCAACTAACCTAAACTTTAGGCGGCTAGTAGATGGCACAATTACTCAAGTACAACTTCTCTGCTATGAGCACTGGAATAGAGTTTCAGGCCGATTTCGACTGCGGAGTAGTTGAGGCAAATACTCTATTGCAGAAGGCTGAGCAGGAATTCTATCGTGTCGCCAAAACCTATACCCGATTTGCTGATGACAGCGAATTGAGCTCGATAAACAAGGCCGGCGGCGGCCAACTTACAGAGGAGTTTGGGAAACTAGTGCAGCGAATGCTAGAGCTGGCGGAGTTTTCTGGCGGCGCATTTGATCCTACAGTAATCGACCTGCTGGAACTAAATGGCTACAAAAACAGCTTTGATGCTGCCAAGATAATCCAAAACCGCAAAATCCCCGTCGATATCGCCAGCTACCTCAAAAAACGTCCCTCTTGGAAGCAAATAAAACTGTCAAATGCCTACCAACTCAAGCTCGCGGAGGGTCAAAGGCTGGATCTAGGCAGCATCGGCAAGGGTTACGCAATCAGCCAGGTAGCTGAAATTCTAGCCGCGGGCAGTAAAAGACTTCTCATCAATGCCGGCGGCGACGTCTACGCTGTTGGCGAAGGTTGGACAGTCGATTTGGAGATCAAAACCCCGGAGAGCAGGTTTGTAAAGTTGGAACTATCCAGCGTTGGACAGACCGTCGCCTCCTCTGGCTCTTGGGCTAGGCAAGCAGGCAGTTTTCACCATCTGTTAAACCCAATAACTGGCAAACCTACAGGGCCTGTTCAAGCCTTTTGCATTGGACCAGACCCCACTCTCGCCGATGGCCTGGCCACAGTGCTTTGCCTGACCGGCAAGAGCTACATCGACCTGATTAAAAAGCAATACGGCTACGACAGTCTAGTTGTAGAACATGGTAAACTGTATTATTCGGACGATGTGCCGATTGTTAACTGAAACCTAAGTATTTAACTGACAAAATAATCTAGTAAAAATCTACCATGGATCAAACCTCTGACAAAAACCCAATCAATATCGTCACTATCGGGGGCGGCAAGGGCCAAGCCACAATTCTTCGCGGATTGCGCAAATACTCCTACCGCCTTAATTTGAGTGCCATAGTCTCCATGGTCGATAATGGCGGCAGTACTGGTAGACTGATGGAAGAGCTCCGAATTCCGCCTTTTGGAGGAGACTTCAGAGACGTAATGACCGCCCTATCTACAAATCAAACCCTAGTCGACTTATTTCACCACCGCTACGAACATGGTAGTGATGTAAAAGGTCATTCAGTTGGGAACCTCATTCTGCTGGGCCTTCTAGAGAAAGCGGATTGGGATATGCCCACTGCCATCAAGACTGCTTGCGAGATTCTAGACATCAGCGCCGGCGTTCACCCTTCTACTACTGACAAAGTCCATCTTGTCGCCAAGTACGACACGGGCGAAATTGTCAAAGGCCAGGACAATATCGACAATGACCTCGGTAGAAGCTACCAAACTATCAGCGATGTCTATACCGAGCCTACTGCCAATGGACATCCCGAGGCTATCGCAGCTATAAAAGCAGCTGACTATATTGTACTTTGTCCAGGTGATATCTACGGAAGTCTGCTCTGCAACTTAGTTATTCCTGATATCAAGCAGGCAATTGCAGGATCCACAGGTAAAATCATCTACATCACTAACTTGATGACTAAAATTAACCAAACCCATAACTGGAAATCCTCACGTTTCATCGCCGAAATCAATAAGTACCTGCCCCGTCAGATAGATTGGGCTATAGTCAATAATGGTCTTTTAGACGAGCAAATCACTGGTCAGAGCCAATATGCCAGTGAGAGTTGGGAAATGGTTGTAAACGACATCGAGTCAGATCAGATTGGTCAGACCAAAGTTATTAAAGACAAAATCTGGTTTGAAGGGCAAGAATTCAAACGCGTCAGTACCGATGTAATCCCTCGCTCATTCATCCGCCACGACCCCGCCAAGATCGCAGATATCATCATGGGAATTGCCACGGCCTAACTGACGCTACTCCAGCGTATAGGTAATTGGCTCCAGTCAAACACGTAGCATGATTTTTCACAGTGCAATTATCTAAAAAAGGAGGGCATTTAGCCCTCCTTCTATTTTTCTATTGATTAGTCCCTTACGACTAGTAGCTAGGAGCTACAGTGTAGGTAGCTAGTTGAATATACTGACCGGCAGGAGTACCAGCGTCAGATTCAGCTCTATGAGTCACCAAAGCTGTATTGGTAGTATCAGTGCCAGTTGGATTGTTTGGTCCATCTACCGAATACAATGAGGTATTGATACCTACTGCCAAAGCAGTTGCAATTGGGGTATCGTCATCAGCAAAGTCTCCAGACTCAGTAACAGTTCCGCCAGTAGCAGCACCTCCATTAAACTCGATACCGTAGCCTTCTGTACCAGAAGTTACCAAAGTATTCTCAGTAACATTGGCGATGAAGTCTGTTCCTTTTCTTAGGGAGCCGTCAGTTGCCAAGGTAACTACATAACCTCCAGAAGCATTGGTAGCCACTTTAAGTCTGTATGAACATGTCTGGACGCCAGCAGCTGATAAGTTGCCTAAGTCGCAAAGGTTTGGTCCTACTGCGCCGCCGTTCACATTTGCTTGATCAGCACTGTCTGCAGTATTCCTAATTACAAATGAAAGCACAGAGTCAACAGTTGCATTGATTTGAACGTCATTCTCGTCTCCTACATAGTAGAAGAATGCGCCAGTATCAAATGGACTACTGACAAATATTCCGTAATTACCGGCAGTACCTGAAGCAACAAGTCTACTAGCCGCGACGATTACTGTGGCTGGAGTGGCTGCTGTACAAGTGACACCAGTGATGGACAATACTGGATTTGCAGTAGAAATAGCGATAGGTGAACCAGCGATAGTCACTGTACCCGAACAGCCACCACCAACTGTGACATCTGCAGATGCCAGTGATGCAGAAGTGACTGTACCAGTCAAGGTGACAACTAGTGCATCAGTTGCTCCAATGGCTGTAACTGGCGTAAAGTTAATTGTGGGCGTGATCGCGGCGTTAATAGCCGATGAATTAGCCGTGATACCGGTGCCTGTTATTGACAAGGCGGTCATTGCCGCTTGAGCAGAGTTCGGGAAAAACAATCCTCCAGAGGACACAACTACTACAGTTGCCAGAGCCAGAGTGGTTGCCTTGCGCGCGCTACTCAAATCAATTGAAAAATTAGGCTTGCGCATAATTAAAAGTGCAAATATTAATTAACACTTCCAATTTAGCTAATCTACGGAGTTTGTCAAGTGGGATATCAAAATTATATACAGATATCTTACAACACATTACTACGGAATGGATCTATACCCTTCTTATAGTTTCAATATAGCCTTGATCGCTTCATTCATTTGCTCGGGAGTACCGGTGGTAAGCCAACGTCCGGTAATTTGCAGGGCGCCAACTTCTTTAGTTTTATTGATATTCATCATGGCATCCCAAGCAGAAAATTCGCCTGCGCTGAGTTGACCTGATTGTAAGTTTTTCTCTAGTTCGGTAATTAGCTCCGGAGTGTAGATCGCCCTACCAACAAAGCATTCTGGTTCGTAGTACTCAGAAACTGACTGCGGCTTTTCAATGTATTTTTCGATGCGGCGCACGTCTCCTTGTAGAGTTTGACTGTATTTTACAGTAGAAAATGCACTCATCTTGGTATAAGGTATTGGTGAGGTCATCACTAAGCCTCCGAGGCTACCTCCGTTGGCCTGCCATGCTGTTTGGAGCTGCATAAGACCGGGCGTGTCGGAAACTACCAGGTCATCGCAGAACATCATGGCGAAGTTGTCCTGGTCAATGAAGCTCTTGGCAGATAGAATCGGTGAGCCGTGCCCTGCAGGCAAGTTAGGATCCTGCTTAATGAAGCTGACCTTGAGGCCTAAACTAGGATTCTTAAGTTTTGCCAGCAAATCTTGTTTGCCTTTTTGTTCTAGATAATCTTCAAGCTCGTGATCGCGTTCGAAGTATTTTTCAGTGAGACTACCCCACTCTCTGATAACAATCCCTACTTCCTCAATCCCCGAAGCTGCGCATTCCTCTAGTAGATAGTGGATAGCTGGGTAATTACCAATCGGCATCAGCTCTTTAGGTATAACTTTTGTAGCTGGTAGAAATCTTGTCCCTCTGCCAGCTGCTAAGATTAATGCTTTCTTTACCATATGCTGACATGCTAGCAGAGGACGGGCGTATAAGCAAATTCACATACTTCGGTAGGATCTTGTTTAAGTTAAGCGATATGCTACAAAATCTGCTAGAATCTGTGACGCTACTTAGGTGGCGCTGTTATTAATTCGTATAAAGCTAATTTTTGTATAGATTTATATAATATTATGAAAATCGTCATCTTTGCTGGTGGTTCAGGTACTAGGTTCTGGCCAATCTCCCGTAACACCTACCCTAAGCAGTTCCAACCGATCGTCAACAATAAATCCACCATTGAGCTAATGGTTGAGAGCGTAGTAGAGAAATACGGTTGGAATAACATCTTCTTCTCTACCACCGAGCTGCTAGTATCGTTGATCAAGACTACCTTTCCACAGGTTCCTACCGCCAATATTATCACCGAGCCAGTGCAAAGAGATGTAGGACCAGCTGTAGGCCTAGCTATGCAGAAACTGAGAAAGCTCGGCGCTGGCGACGAGCAAGTAGCCATCCTCTGGGGAGATAGTTATCCTGCCAAGACCGAGAATTTCAAGTCTATATTAGGTATCGCCGAGCAAAAGGTGGCCGAGAATCCTAGGCAGATAGTCTGGCTCGCTCAGAAGCCTAAGTTTGCAAATGATAACATCGGCTGGATTTCACTAGGTGACAAGGTTGGCGAAGAAGATGGCACTTCCTACTTCAAGCTTGAAAGCTTCAAATATAGACCTACAGTAGAAGTTGCAGAGCAGTGGTACGCTGACGGCCACCACTCTTGGAATACTGGCTACTTTGTCACTACTCCAAACTTCATCTTAGAGAAGTACCGTAGCGGGAATCCAGGGGTATCCGAGAAGTTAGAACAGATCGCTGCCAAGCTAGACACCTCGGAAGAGCTCGCTACCTTGCAAGAGGTATTCCCACAGATGGAAGCAGTGCATTTCGACCATATAGTTCTGGAACAACTTAATGCAGATGACGCGTTGATCATCGAGGGCGACTTTGACTGGAGCGACCCAGGCACGTTATACGCCTTGAAGCAATTTTTACAAGAGAAGGACGACGACAATGTCTGTAAAGGATTGGTATATAACTATCAATCCCGTGACAGTCTGGTATATAACTTCGTCAACAAGCAACTCGTGACCACGGTTGGCTTAGATGGCTTCATTGTAGTCAATACCCCCGATGCAATTCTTGTTTGCCACAAATCAGACATCGGGAGAATCAAAGAAATGCTCAAGGAATTCAAGGGGACTGAATTAGAGAGTTTGTTGTAAAATAAGGCATATGTCAGAGCCAATCTTGCCGCAAAACATTACCTATAATTCGCACATACAGCTGGTAACTGTCGGCTCAAATAAATATATCGACAAGCGTTTTCGCCTGCCCTTAAGCAGAAGCGACGCAGAAGAGCTACGCCAGAAGGTGATTCTACAGAGGCGCTCACTTGATGAGGCAGGAGTTCCTACTTCAGAGCTGATCAACATCGAAGTTGAACCTGCCAGAGCGGGTGGAAGCGATGAAGACGGATTCATTTTGTATATTCGCGAGCGCTTTGCTGGTCTAGATTTCATGGATGTAGTCAATAACGACAATTACGGCATGTACCTAGATAGACTGCTGAACGATATCCTCCGCCCTTTTCTAAAATGGGTAGAAGATGATTACGCCAAAGCAGGCCTCGACGCTATACCTCGAAACTTCGTCTACGACAATGCCAGAGGTCAGTTTTGCTATGTGGACTTCATCCCACCCAAAGTCTTTTACAAAGGCAGCTATACTCAAGAAATCCCCGAGTGCACCGACCCTGATTTTTTTGAGGTCAGGATGTTCTCACACAATTATCTACCAGGAATTATCTATGTACTGTATGTCAATTTGATCCGTGAGTTCCCAGGGCAACTCGGTCTGACCTCTGGCCGTATCGAGCAATTCCTGGCAAAACACAAGCGCAGCGAGGCTTATAGCGAGATTTCAGGTTCACCGCTGTATAGAGTTCATAGCCCCGCGCAAGTTATGGAAATCATTCAAGGCCTGGCAGATTGGAAGAGATCTCACTACTTCCTGCTTAGAGAAGCTGCTAATTGGCTCAATAACTACTCGCCCGAGCTTGAGAGTTTAAAAAAGGATATTTACAAAGTCACTTCGCAAGAAAGAGACCCCAATTCACCTGACTATGGCCGCATCAAACAAGAGAATTTCGAAAAAGCCAAAGAGTTAATCATCTCAGCATGCAAAAGTCTTTGAGCAGCAGGTCCAAGCTAAGAGTTGGTGTTGATATGACTGTATTGGCTTACAACAGAGAAGGCATTGGCAATTTCATCACTAGGATGTTTGGCCATATCTACCGCAACCCTAAACACAATGAGATGATCGAGTGGGTGTATCTCACTACTAAGGAAGTCAAACTCGCACAGGGTTTTGCTAGTGGGGTCCGCACTGCCTATCGTGTTGCCCAGGCAGCCAGAAAAGCCGAGTGCGATGTGCTGTTATCTACCCACTCACACCTGCTTCCCATACTCTTTCCTAAAACCATCTGGCTGATACATGACTTGGGCCCGGTAATTCATCCTCAGCTATTTGGATTGACGCAGGGCGGCTTTCGCAGCGGACTATTTCGCGGGCTATTTCGTAAAGCCATGCAGCGAACTAGTCTAGTAGTTACCACCAGCGAGACGATGGCTGCCGAGATCCGTGATTTTGCCGAAGAAAAAGAAGTCATCGCTTTGGGTAGCGGCCTAGCTAGAGAAATCCACCCGCCTAAATTAGACAGCCCAGAACATAAGGCAGTAATGAAAAAATACCATCTTGCCGCAGGCAACTACTTTTTCTCGCTAAACACCATCAGCCCACGCAAAAATGTAGACGTAATCCTCAAGGGCTATATCAAGCTCTGCCAAAATCTCGGCTACAACAATCAAACAAGGGCCAAAAGTCTTCCCGATCAACCTAAATTAGTTATCTCAGGCAAAACTGGCTGGGATACCGCAACTCTTTTCGACATGTACCGCGAAGCGATCGCCAGATTTCCTAATCTCAACCTCTCGGTCAATGTAACTTTCACCGGGTTTATCGACAGCCAGCAGGCAGACAGCCTCATGGCGGGCGCTAGTGCACTGGTATATGCCTCCAGCTACGAAGGCTTTGGTCTCAGCCCATTAGAAGCAGTCGCAATGAACACCGAAATTATTATCTCTGATATCTCGGTGTTTCGGGAAATCTACAACGGAGTTGGGCACTTCTTCACTACCTTTGACGCAGATAATCTTGCCGAGCAAATGGAAGCTGTCCTCAAAGGCGAAAAGAAGCTCACACGGAACCGAATAGATGCTATACTAGCAAAATATAATTGGCAAAATGTAAGCGAAAAACTCGAAAATGCTGTACTCAGTGCTTGGTAAACTCGACAACTTAATAAATTTCCTGCGAAAATTCCCAATTCTTAAAAAGTTCCCGGTGGACTTCTATCGGTTCGTGTTTGTGGGGCTATCAGTATTTGTGGTCGACTTCGTAATCTTCAATACCTTGTTTCACCTGCTTGGTTTTCAGCTTAGACTTGATATCGCACGGATCGGAGAGACAACCATTACTCTATCTGTTCCCAATATCATCTCGGTGCTAATTAGTACAGTTTATGGTTATATCCTCAACAAAAACTGGAGCTTTGAGAATAAATCTGACAACGTAGCTGGCCAATTCAGTAAGTACCTGGGCGTAGCGATTTTCAATAACACCATCAATAACCTGCTATTTGGTTTCCTTTTTTACAATGTCTTCGGAGTGATGACTGGCCTAGCGCCTGTAATCGCTACTACCATCTCTAAGATCTGCGCTACCTCATTTCAGGTAGTTAGTAGCTTCCTGCTCTATAAATTCGTGGTATTCCGCGAAGATAAAGAAGTAGTTTCAGAAGCACTAGTCCCCTGATGGTGCACCTCTATTTGCCTGGATTCGGTGCACATAACTCCGAGTTTGCCCTAGAGCTAGCTAAGCGGTTTCGAAAAACTGGAATGACTGCCTACGCGCGGCACTGGGGGCACTGGGAGGCAGATACGACAGATGAAGCCGGTGCAGAGCCTATAGCGACCAAAGAGCCTCAACCTTTCGACTTTACTGAGGAAATCCGCAAGACCGAGCAAGTTATCAAGGGGATTGGAAAGTCAAAGCTAGGTATTATCACCAAATCCATCGGGAATATGGTGGCAACTAGGATAAATCTCTATAAGGTAAAGCTAGAATACATGATACTTATGGGGCTACCTGTGGGCAGCCTGTCAGACGCCGAAAAGCAAGAGTGGCTAGCATTTCTCACTGCTGCAACCTGTCCGATCTATCTGATCCAAAACAAACTCGACCCACTGGGCAGCGCTGAATCGTTGATACAGCTTCTGCTGCAAGCCAGCGTCGACCACCAGCAAACCGATCCTACCGAAGTCAGTGTCCAGCCGAGCATCCAACTGATTTCCCAAGAGAGATCTGACCATACCTACGACGATATGGAGCTGATCATGAGAATTGCTAGGTTATTCGATCCCAAGGAAGAATTGGCTGTATAATATAGTCATGCAAAACCTAAAACTCAATGTCATTATACCTGCCTATAACGAAGAGAAACGAATCGGGAAGACTCTACGCGGCCTGGCTGCCTACATCCAGACAGCACCATCACACCTGGAGATTGACACTTACATCGTCGATGACGGCAGCAAAGACGGGACGGCGAAGGTGGTCAAGCAATTAGCCGCGGAGCTAGGCCAAAATTTTCACATTCTCAGCTATGGGAAAAACCGCGGCAAGGGCTATGCGGTTAAATTCGGCATGTTGCAGTCGCAGCAGGCGCATTATTATTATCTTGCTGACGCTGATATGTCCAGCCCTTGGCAGACCATTACAGAGTTGTTAGATGCAGCTATTGGCGGGGATTCAAACAGCTATGACTGCGTTATCGGCTCTAGAGCCACCGCGGATGCTCGCGTGTCCAGCAAGGGCAGCCGCAAAATCAGCGGCAGAATTTCGAACTTGATCATCCGCGGGGCGTTGGGACTGGCCATCAGAGACACCCAGTGCGGCTACAAATTATTTAAAATCACTTGCATTCCTGCTTTTAGGGCACAGATATTGGATAGATTTGGCTTCGACTTTGAAATTCTCTACTTGATCAAGAAACTCGGTCTTAGCACTCTAGAAAAAGGTATCGAGTGGGAGCACCGCGACGAGAGTAAAGTCAGGTTTAGCGACTATTTCAGGACATTTACAGAGCTGCTGAAAGTAAGAACCCACCCCTA
>CALFHW010000171.1 GCA_937876695.1 uncultured bacterium | reverse complement strand
TTTTTTATTTATTTAATGTTAAAGATTTTTACAAGTCCGACTAAGTATTTTGAAACAGAATTCGCCAATATCAGACTCAAGAGTATTGGTATGGTTTATGGCGGCTTGGTTTTAGTCAATATTGTCTTGGCATTTGTAGCCAGTTTAATTACCGGTCAAGGTGTTGTGGTAGCATTCCTTAGCTCAGTTCTAGCAGGAGTCATTACTCCAGTTCTATATCCAGTTGTTTTCGGAGCTATTGCTAAGCTTCTGTTCAGTAAGGACAATCCAGCCTTCACTTTCCGTGATGGAGTCAAAGTAGCTGTTTCTTCCCTATTGATCACGCAGGTAGTGGGAGTATTAGTATCATTGGTGACAGTAGTTTTGGCAGTTATCTCAAGAGGAGTCGTCGCCAACGCTACTAACTCAATTTTACTCGATGAGACAACTGCAGCCGGCGCAGCTGGTGCAGTAGCTTTAGTGGGTATTTTTGCATTAGTTGTTAGCTGCTTGAGTCTAATTGGGGCAGCTTGGGCATTTGTAGTCAGCGTAATTGGTTTGATGAAAGTTGCTAAAGCAAATACCGGTATGGCATTAGTTTCAGCTATTCTAACTGTAATTGCTATGTTTATCGTGGGCTTGGTAGTAGGTGTAGTTGTTGGTCTTCTTACCATTCCATTCGCAGCAGCAACAAGTTTGACCCGTTTGTAAGTTACTTGAATTGGTCTAACTAGACTGATTTTTAGGGAGTCGGTTTCTTTTTTAGAAACCGGCTCTTTTTTTTGTTAAAATCATTTATGAATCTGGCAGCACTTAGACAAGTTTCCGCTGATTTTTGCAGCGAAGTAGAACAGGCTGCTGCTGGCCAAGAATCCTCACTCTACTGGTTAATGTTGGATCTCGCTGCAGCTACTCCCCTAACCAGCGTCTCGAAGATTTTTGCTCTTTCAATCGGCGGCAGTAAAGCGCAGTTTACTTGGCTGGAAAAGACAGCGGTGAGCAGTGGTAGCGAATATAAAATTTCAGGTGAGGTTACTAATATAAATCTCCCAGTGTTTACTTCAGGGGATCAACTGCTGGCTTTTATGGCGGCACAAATTCCAAGTGAGGCTGAGTATGTCGGCATAAATTTTGCCTATGGTGCGCAACAAAGAGATTTAGATGGTCTTCCAGATGCCTTGCTAGTTGCAGTAAAAAACAAAGAGCATAACTTTGAAGGTTTAGTGGGCAAATCCTTGGTACAAGCGCTACACGGTAAGCTTGGGAATAAGCATACGAAAATCGGTGTCGTCAACGACTCGGTATGCCTGAGCATGGCTGCCAGAGCTGCTGGGATTGCCCGCAAAGAAAGTCCAGTGGTTTGCGGCGTTCTAGGTACAGGATTAAATTTTTCAATTTCGCCGCGTCAAGGAGTCTATGTGATTCTGGAGGCGGGTAAATTTGATATATTAAAGATTTCTCCTAGTCTCAGCTATGTTGGTTCTCTCTCAAATGAGAATTTAGACATGCTGTTAGAAAAGGCTACTGCAGGCAAATATCTTTATCAACACTACAATTATTCAGTCACTGCAGATCAATCCCTCGCGTCCAATCAACCACTCACCTCTACCCTACAACTTTCGGAGCGAGCGGCGGCTGGAGATAAACTCGCCCAGAAAGTTATGGCGGATTCTGCCTCCCTTATAGCAGCTGTTATCTTCGGACTAGCTGAGTATCTTGGACAAAAGCAACTGACAATCCCTATGGAAGGTAGCTTGTTTTGGCAAGGGCACAACTATCAACAATTGGTAACAGAGGCAATAGCGGCTATTTCAGAGGATAAACTAAGTGTAGAGTTTGTTGAAATCCCTCATAGCAATTTGCTGGGTCTGGCTGAGATCTTTAGCTAGTCGGGTGTTATATATGCTATAATATTGAAGTTAATATACTAACTATACCAATGACAAAGCTATCTATAATCTAGTCGCATTCAAGAGGGCACAATCCTCTAGTTGCTAGTTATAGTTTCAGCATTTGCATTGTATCTTCACAATTACATCTAGTTTCGGTCTGTTTCTATAAATAGCAACGCTAATTTACTTAGTTTGCTAATTTTTATGTTTCAATTTTATAACCTTAAATACAGCTATCCGCAGGCGGTTGTGAATATAATAGATGGAGCCAGTGGGCAGCTGCTCAAAGGCGACAAAGTCGGTCTAATTGGCCCCAATGGCGCTGGTAAGTCTACCTTGCTCAATATTTTGGCGGGAATAATGCCAGATGCAGCTGGGGAAATAACGCCCGCAGGCCAGAAGGTTCTGCTAGTCAGGCAGGATGGGTTATTGGTCAACAACGAGGCTCTCAGTGCCAACTCTAAATCGAGATTCGACTATCTATCTGGCAGCATCTACGATTATCTAGCCAGCGCTATGGATGATTGGTGGCAAGTGTCAGATAGCTGGGAGAAGTTTTCCAGCAAGCAGCTAGAACTCGATGCCCCACTAAGCTCCCTAAGCGGCGGCCAGAGGCTGATGTTATCTCTGTTATTGGCTATCGCCCAGAAGCCCGCAGTTTTGCTGCTCGACGAACCATCTAATCATCTAGATAAACCTAGCCGGGAAATTCTTATCGTCAAGTTACTGACCACCAAAATCCCCCTAATTATCTCCTCTCACGATATAGATTTTCTCAATCAGGTCACCAATCGCACTTGGGAGCTATTTGAAGGCAAGCTAAATGTATATGGCGGGAACTATGACTTTTATGAGGAGCAGATAGCGCAGATTTGTTCGCAGGCTCAAGGGAAACTAGAGTTGCGCAAGAAACAAACAACTAAGACTCATCTGGTAATTGAGCTAAAGCAGAAGAACTTCAATAGGCATCAACAAAAGCTTAATTTACTTGGCAAAATGGACGACCGTAGCATGCCCAAATCCATGCGCAACAGTCTGAAAAGATCGGGGCAGCAGGTTTTCGGCCGGGAAATGGTCAATTTACGCGGCAAGTTAGAAGATATCGATAGTCAGCAGCTGACAAGTTATGAGGAGTACTTGCTGGATAATCAAAAGCGGCTTTCTAGGAAAATCGCGTGGCCAACAGTTTTGGCGGGTAAGACCAAAGGCCAACTATTGAGCATCCGCGGTGGAAGTTTACATAGTCCATCGGGTAAGCTGCTTCAGCAGAACCTCAATCTGCAGTTAGCAACTGGTGACAAGCTGCGCCTTGCCGGCGCCAACGGCAGTGGCAAAAGCTGTCTGGCTAGATTCATCACCGACGATCCGGGATACAGCAGTCTAGTAAATGGGCAAATCACTCGCACAGCCTACGCGTCTGCAACTGTCAGTCAAGACTACTTAGATAGCCCAACAGATACCACAGTTGAGGAATTGGTTCGCAGCAGTTCTAAACTTGCTGAGACAGAATATCGTAAGGTGCTGGCAGCGCTGGGTTTTCAAGCAGATGATTTGACCCGTAGCGCCTTGCAGTTAAGCGGAGGTCAAATTGCCAGGCTGCGACTAGCAGTAGCCATCTGCTGCCTACCCGACGTTCTGCTCCTCGACGAGCCTACAAATAATCTAGACATATACTCCAAACAACTACTCGCACGTGCTCTGGCAAGTTATCCAGCGACTATAGTGATCATCACCCACGATGACTGGTTTATGAGGCAGCTGGGAGAGGGGATCAAAACAGTACAATTAAGGGATGTCTAGTTCATTGTAAATTCTCTAACGTATCTCATTATATATTGAGTATATTCCTTTATAGGTATATAATGAGTATATGAGGGCTATAGAAGCACAAGTAGATGACATGCAAAGATTCGAAGTTCAGGATTTAAACCCTGAGCCGACAGTAGTTTCAGAAACTATGGTTCAAATGGTTAGTGATATGTTTTATGGGGTCAACAACTTTGCTTTGAAAAAGCATCATAATTATCATAAACGTTTGCAGAGAATTCCTCCAGAAGCCAAAAGACCATTTCTGACCGGGAGAAGAAGAATAGAACTTGGTGTAGGCGGAGATCATGCAGAGTTTAGACGCGTGCAAATACCCACAAGTACCACGATAACTGGTTATGTTAAGGATGTGTTAGATGAGGTTAACCTATTGGGTTACCGCACGGTGGCGGAGGATGTATACAGGTTGGTTTTTGCTTCAACAGATCAGAACGTGGTTAGGGAGTATAAGAATCACCTAAGAGGTATACTCTTCTACGGTATTAGTACAGGTGAAATTGAAATGGATAGATATCAAGTGGGAGAGATTATTGAGCTTATACACCCATACAACAAAGATTTTAATATGTTAAGACCTAGCGACCAGATGTTAGAGATTACTGGAAGTTATGAAACCATTAGAAGCTTCCCCAACGCTTTGCAGATCATGACGTTTTTCACCACAAACATAGAACCAGCTTTAGATATAGTGATTGGTTTATGGAAAGATCAACCTGAGAATAATGCGTTGTTAAACCAACTAGCCAGTTGGAGCTGTGGACCCGATCTCTTGAGTAATTTATTCCGCAAGACAGTATCTAGAATCAATACCTCCTTTGATAAAGATATAATGAATGAGAGCTTTATTCAGAAAAATAGAGCTAGGTCTAACAATGGCGAACCCGTTTCTGAATCTCTAACGATGGATGACGCAATAAGGATTTCATTGGGATTAAAGCGTGAGGTGTGAGCGTAGCTCAGAAAATCATTTAATTTGCCAAAAGCTTTTGAGCTCTCAGTGCTTCCATAAGATTTTTTAACTGGCTTTGCGCATCTTCGAGAGATTTCCCGGTGGCACTAAGCATTACGCTAGTGCCAGTGAAAAAGATTATACCTAAGTGGGCGTCACCATCTTCAATATCAATACCGGCTGCTTTTACGGCATCTTTTAGTTGAGAGTAGTTTATCCCTTCAGCTAACGGAACATTCATGCCAGCGATTGCTTCAGCTGCATAATGTTTTTGGCCCGTTGCATTCAATTGAATGACCTTCTCTAGCTGGGCGATGATTGGCATGGCTCCAGTAAAGCGGATATTTGGATCGGCGATGATGGCCAGCTCTTGATCGCCGAAGAATCCACCTAGCATGCCCACCAAGAAATCAAAGCCTGCCATGGTAAGTCTGCTTGATTCGGGCAGCTTATCCATAGATCTAGCTAGCTCTGCCATACAGCCGTTTACGCTTTTAACCACATTTTTGCTAAATCCTAGATCCTTCTCTGCTTTAGCGTTGGCAACTATCAAATTGCCCACCCACTTTGTGGAGTCGTTTGGAGCTTTGAGTTCTTTGCTGACATACTTCGGCGCCTTCCCGCCAATGACATGTACCGAGCCCGACTCTAGCTTACCCCCATCCTGGGTAGGATAGACATTCGCTTCAATAACGATGTCTTGAAAGCTCCCACCTTTGAAGATTCCTGCTTCGAATAACTCCGCCATTGCATCTCGGCCAGCTTGATCCGAGCCACCGAGTAAATCGTCGATGTTTATCGCGCTAGATACTCCATCACCATCACTAGATCGATTGTGTTTAATTCTTACCTCGCTAGTGCCATATAGTTTTTTAAGCCTGGCTGCTGCTTTGCTGATATCAGCAAAGAACTTCTGGTTATCGTTCTCATCCCAACTGACTGCATAACCAGGACCAGATATCCAGTTGAGCTTTTTATTTGTTTTAATATTTTCTACTAAAATATTTGCTTGATCGTTATCCAGACCATCCAGCGACAAAGGGCTCTGGGGGTCAACATTTCTCATTAGCATCAATCCAAATGGACTAAACAATGACTCTCTTCTGAGCCTTTCAACAGCATTATCTGCGCTATCAAATCCATCTAGATCTGTTAATAAGTTGCCAAAAAGTACCTCTGCTGCATCATTTGGCTCCAGCATGTCGATATTTGGGTGAAGACTCGCCTTTTGATTATAATTTGCAGAAACCTCTGGGGCATTGGCTTGAATTTCGATGTGAGTTAGAGGCTCCATCTCTTTCAACACACGCTGGCGATTCACCTCCTCATGTAGCCAAATCAGAAATATCTGAAATGGTTTATCCAAGGTATACAAACTGACGACTGGTGAATTATCTTGGTTATCGCAATCCACGAACGCAGCTATGATCTTTTTCAATGGGTCCTGCGTATCCTTTTCACCAGCAGCTTGGTCTGCCTTATATTGCTGTGCAAGTGTAAGAAGTGTATGTGACAGGTAATACTGCGAGGTATCTTCTGTCAGTATGTATTCTGGTCGATTTAGATCACCATCTGCGGCATCTTTATCTCTCTTGTCTTTCAGCGATGGTTGGTTACTTACAACCATGTCTTCGGGGCCAGCAAATGAAGCAGCCCTGATATTTGTGTAGGCGGCTAGAGCCTGATTACGACCGTCATTTTCTAGTGCATCGCGCAAATCTGTGTGATAATTACCGTTTTGCTCGGTACCGTCATGCATGTAGATCGTCTTGCGCCCCGTTTGGGTTACGAACTCACTCTCTTTCCCCTCGACTGATTTGAGCCTCTTGCCTGCTAGGGCAAGAATGTCTTCGAATGAACGGTGGTCGGTTTCTAGTTGATCATTTAGCAGATCACTTGCGATTGCCAAAAGCTCATCATCTTCATAAGCAAATGGCCCAGCTACATTCTCTGGCCAGTAGAGATCTCTCTCTCTGTCTTCTCCGATGTGGCGGTAGCGCTTAAATCCGGGGCGATTTTGCAAATCAACCGCATTTTCTTTGTGTGGTACTATCTGCATAAGCTAGT
>CALFHW010000170.1 GCA_937876695.1 uncultured bacterium | reverse complement strand
ACTGGTTCACTATCGGTGTCTGAGGAGTATTTAGCCTTACCAGATGGTGCTGGCAGATTCAGGCAGGATTCCTCCGGTCCCGCCTTACTCAGGATACTGCTCGTCCTCATCAATTTGTGCTTACGGGGCTATCACCCTCTATGGCTCAACTTTCCAGAAGATTTAACTTGATGATGATTTCTAAATGCAGTCCTACAACCCCGGATCGGCACGCCGACCCGGTTTAGGCTATTCCCTTTTCGCTCGCCACTACTTGGGGAATCACTATTGTTTTCTTTTCCTCCCGCTACTTAGATGTTTCAGTTCACGGGGTTGGCTCTCTTTCGAGTACTATACCTTCAGTATAGTGGGTTTACCCATTCGGAAATCCAGGGATATAATGCTTGTGTGCAGCTCCCCCTGGCTTATCGCAGCTTACCACGTCCTTCATCGCCTCTCAGACCCAAGGCATCCACCATGTGCCCTTAGTTGCTTTAAAAAAATTAGAAACTAGAATTTGTTATTCTTGTAGTTGTTACCCGACCACATTTCTTCAGACCAACCATAAAATGGTGTGATGTTCAAAATTGTGATCGAATTGTTAGATACTCGTCTAACATTTTATTTTCCAATATGTCAAAGAGCTTATCACTTTCGTGATCTGCAGATGTGTCGGACTTGAACCAAATGATTCACCTGAATGAATCACATCTTTCTAAAAGAACTTTGTGGAGGATATCGGAGTCGAACCGATGACCCTTAGCTTGCAAAGCTAATGCTCTAGCCAACTGAGCTAATCCCCCTTGGATTCGAGCTCGCAGCGTTTAGTAGACCCGAGCAGATTTGAACTGCTGACCCCTACATTATCAGTGTAGTGCTCTAACCAGGCTGAGCTACGGATCTGTATTTGTAGCCCCCGTGTTACGGGTTACTTTTAAAAGAACTTAAATTGAAAGTTATGGGAAACAATAGCAAGTAAGTGCTTGCTCTAAAAAGGAGGTATTCCAGCCGCACCTTCCGATACGGCTACCTTGTTACGACTTAGCCCCAGTCACCAGTTTTACCCTAGGCGGCTCCTTACGGTTACCGACTTTAGGTACACCCGGCTTCCATGGCTTGACGGGCGGTGTGTGCAAGGTCCGGGAACGTATTCACCGTAT
>CALFHW010000169.1 GCA_937876695.1 uncultured bacterium | reverse complement strand
TTGATTGGGTTTGGTAAGCTCTAAGCCCCCTAGCCCATTCAGTGCTCTACCTCCGCTGCTGAACTCGTAGCGCTAGCCCTAAAGCTATTTCGGGGAGAACCAGCTATCTCCGGATTCGTTTGGCATATCACCGCTAACCACAGTTCATCCCCTAACTTTGCAACGTTAGTAGGTTCGGGCCTCCACGAGGGTTTAATCTCGCTTCACCCTGTCCATGGTTAGATCACCCGGTTTCGGGTCTAATCCTTGCGACTATTCGCCCTATTCAGACTCGCTTTCGCTACGGCTCCGCGTGTTTCTCGCTTAACCTCGCCACAAAAATTAACTCGCAGGCTCATTCTCCAAGAGGCACGCCGTCAGGCGTAGCAGCGCGCACCCGTATTTCTACGGAGCACCGACCTGCCATTAGCCCTTCGACTGCTTGTAGGTCTATGGTTTCAGGTACTATTTCACTCCCCTCACCGGGGTTCTTTTCACCTTTCCCTCACGGTACTTGTTCACTATCGGTCGCCAAATGTATTTAGCCTTGGGAAGTGGACTCCCCAGCTTCCTGCCGGATTAGCGTGCCCGGCAGTACTCAGGTACTCAACTAGAGTCTCTCTGCTTTCGTTTACGGGGCTCTCACCCTCTTTGGCTGGCTTTCCCACACCATTCTACTAGCTTCAAGTTTTGTAACTCCATTCGTCGAGCCCTACAACCCCAATACAGCAAGCTGTACTGGTTTGGGCTTCTCCCATTTCGCTCGCCACTACTTTGGGAATCATTTCTTTTCCTCTGGGTACTTAGATGTTTCAGTTCCCCAGGTTCCCTTCGTATACCTATATATTCAGTATACGATACTGGAGGTTCGCTCCAGTGGGTTTCCCCATTCGGACATTCCCGGATCGGCGCCTGTTCACGGCTCCCCGAGACTTTTCGCAGTGACCCACGTCCTTCATCGGCATTTGGCGCCTAGGCATCCACCATAGACCCTTAGTAGCTTCCTAGTAATGCGGAGAACTCATTCTTCTTTCTGAGTTCTCTTTCTTTTTTCGGTTACACTCGTTCTATTTTTTTTCTTTGCTGTTTTTTTCTTTTGATG
>CALFHW010000168.1 GCA_937876695.1 uncultured bacterium | reverse complement strand
TTCCTGCCGGATTAGCGTGCCCGGCAGTACTCAGGAACACGGCGGAAGACAATCAGTTTTCGCATACGGGGCTATTACCCTCTTTGGCAGGCTTTCCCACACCTTTCCGCTAACTGATTATTTTGTAACTTCCATATGCCGGTCCTACAACCCCACCCATGCAAGCATGGATGGTTTGGGCTGTTCCCCGTTCGCTCGCCACTACTAGGGGAATAATTTCTTTTCCTCTGGGTACTTAGATGTTTCAGTTCCCCAGGTTCCCATCCTCAAACCTATGTGTTCAGTAAGAGGACACTGTTGGTTCGCAACAGTAGGTTTCCCTATTCGGATATTCTCGGATCAACGCCTGTACACGGCTCCCCGGAGACTTTTCGCAGTGTCCCACGTCCTTCGTCGGCATTTGGCACCAAGGCATTCACCATAAGCTCTTAGTAGCTTCTCCACGTGATGCGGAGAAATTGATACTTTTCGCTTTATTACTTCGATAAATTACTTTATCGGCCTACATCAATTGCTATTCAGTTTTTAAGGTTCTATCACCGTTTGACTGGTGATCGACACTCTTGATATCCTTCAAGGGCATCGATCAGCTTTCAATATTCGGTTAGTAGACACAAATCGACCCGGCAGGCACCGCCGGGTCGTGAATACCCATCGTTCGCGGTGCAGATCGTTCATTTAGGTGTCGTTTTCGTTCAACAAACTTCGTTTACTCTCCAAAATTGCCAGATACGAACTCAGTGGAGATGGCGGGATTTGAACCCGCGACCTTCGCCTTGCAAAGGCGCTGCTCTCCCGCTGAGCTACATCCCCAGGATTGCCTGGTTAGTGGGCTTGACAGGATTCGAACCTGTGACCCCTGCGTTATCAGCACAGTGCTCTAACCAACTGAGCTACAAGCCCGGGGGGAACTCCTTAGCAACTGAATAGTGACAGGAAACTTAACTTTTTCGAACCAGCTTGCCCCATTCACCGTGAGGGCATATAGAGCGCTTCCCCATAGGGAGTGCTCGTCTTACTCTAGAAAGGAGGTGATCCAGGCGCACCTTCCGGTACACCTACCTTGTTACGACTTCGTCCCAGTCACCAGCCCCACCTTCGACAGCGCCCTCCCTTACGGGTTAAGCTACCGGCTTCAGGTGTTACCAGCTCCCATGACGTGACGGGCGGTGTGTACAAGGCCCGAGAACGTATTCAACGCACTATAGCTGACGCGCGTTTACTAGCAACTCCGGCTTCATGCAGGCGAGTTGCAGCCTGCAATCTGAAC
>CALFHW010000167.1 GCA_937876695.1 uncultured bacterium | reverse complement strand
CTAAATACTCTCTTGTGACCGATAGTGAACCAGTACCGTGAGGGAAAGGTGAAAAGAACCCTTATTAAGGGAGTGAAATAGTACCTGAAACCATGTGCTTACAAACGGTTGGAGTCCCGATTTATCGGGATGACAGCGTGCCTTTTGGATAATGAGCCTACGAGTTACTCGTCTGTTGTTGGTTAAGTTCTTCAGGAACGTAGCCTTAGCGAAAGCAAGTCCTAACAGGGCGTATAAAATAACAGGCGGTAGACGCGAAACCGGGTGATCTACCCTTGGTCAGGATGAAGTGAGGGTAAAACCTCATGGAGGTCCGAACTAGTGTGGGTTGAAAACCGCTTGGATGAACTGAGGGTAGGGGTGAAAGGCTAATCAAACTCGGAAATAGCTCGTTTTCCTCGAAATAGCTTTAGGGCTAGCCTCGGACTATAGTATTATGGAGGTAGAGCACTGATTGGGCTAGGGCTGTCACAACGGTACCAAACCCAGACAAACTCCGAATTCCATTAATATGTTCTCCGGGAGTCAGGCTGCGAGGGATAAGCTCCGCGGCCAAGAGGGGAACAACCCAGACCACCAACTAAGGTCCCCAAGTCACAGTTAACAGATAAAGGATGTTGAGTTGCTTAGACAACTAGGATGTTGGCTTAGAAGCAGCCATTCATTTAAAGAGTGCGTAATAGCTCACTAGTCAAGCGACTCGGCGTCGACAATAAACGGGACTTAAACTGTGCACCGAAGTTGTGGAATAGAATTAATTTTTTATTGGTAGAGGAACATTGTAACAGCAGTGAAGGTGTATTGCGAGGTATGCTGGAGCGGTTACAAAAGAAAATGTAGGCATAAGTAACGATAAAACAGATGAGAAATCTGTTCACCGCAAGTCTAAGGTTTCCTGAGCTACGTTAATCGACTCAGGGTTAGTCGGGTCCTAAGCTGAGGCCGAAAGGCGTAGGCGATGGGTAACGGGTTAATATTCCCGTACCGGTTAAAGACTGTTTGACTGTAAGGAGTGACGCAAAAGCGTAAGGTCAGCCATCTGGTGGATCAGATGGTTTAAGGTGGTAGGCTGAGTAGTAGGCAAATCCGCTACTCATTAAGGCCGAGAGCCGAATACGGGAGCATAAGCTCGAAGTGGCCCCAAGCATGTTGCCGAGAAAAACTTCGTACAGGAGGTCTTTGTCCGTCCGTACCGCAAACCGACACAGGTAGACGGGATGAGTATTCTAAGGTGCTCGAGTGAGCCGTAGCTAAGGAACTCGGCAAATTAACCCCGTAACTTCGGGAGAAGGGGTGCCCCTTTTGGTGAATTATTCACTAAGTAAACTAAGGGGGGCCGCAGTGAAATGGCCCAAGCGACTGTTTAACAAAAACACATGACTCTGCGAAGTCAATCAAGACGATGTATAGGGTCTGACACCTGCCCGGTGCCGGAAGGTTAAGAGGAGAGGTCAGCGCAAGCGAAGCTTTGAATCGAAGCCCCGGTAAACGGCGGCCGTAACTATAACGGTCCTA
>CALFHW010000166.1 GCA_937876695.1 uncultured bacterium | reverse complement strand
ATATTGTAGAGAGATTCAATTCATTAGGGGCAAAAATCGAAGTTGATGCGTAACCTAATCAAATGGCTGCTCAGGCTTTTGGCTTTAGCAGCTATCAGAAAATACAATACTAAATTAGTTTACATTTACGGTTGGGACTGGTCGGAAGTGCTGCGAGAGAGCTTGTATCATTCATTGAAACTTAAGGCAAATGTCAGACGTAACTTAGCATGGATCAGTTGGGACTTGGGATTGCCGTTGTTCATTCTTGGTTATGACTACGAACCTGCCCAATCTAAGCTGAAGCTATTGGGTGTGATTTTTAAAGCGACATTCAAGTTACTGACGCCAAGTAGATTTGAGAATTATCTCCTAATAAGCCTACATGCCAAGAGTATTCAGACGCTGGAGTACTGGCTCAGTCTACCAGCACGCTGCCTAATCCTTTTACCTGAAAAAAATTTCAACACTGGGGCTATGAGTTTGCATAGAGAAAAAGGTGGACTGGAAGCGCTAGTGGACCTACATAAAAGTGAGATAATCGACATGTCACACCTAGCAGCACCTACTGCCCAGGTAAAATTGGACATTCACGCAGCTAAAATAGATATGGGCGTATTTGGTCAATTACAAAACAGACTCAGAGGTCTAATCAGGCATTTGATCACATCTTCAAAGCAATTGCCGGTCTCGGATTTATCCGAGGATGAAATCGATCGTAGCATCCAGCAGCTAGATTGGGAAGAATACATCCTCAGGAGAATAAGGGCTAACTTGTCAAAAGATAATTAACTGTGGATTTCTTGCGCAAGAAAAAACCTAAGTTTGTGGACCTCTACGCTCAAAATAGGGAAAAAATACTCAACTACATTAATGCCAGAGTTGGAATTAGAGAGGACGCAGAAGATTTGACTGAAGAAGTGTTTGAAAAGGTATTGAAGAACTTGTCGGATTTTAAATGGCAAGGAGTTAGCATAGAAGCCTGGATCTATAAAATTGCTAAGAACACAATAATTGATCATCATCGCCGAGGTAAAAAGCTCAAGGGGCAAGTTGACATTGATGTTGTCGAAAACCAGACTAAAGACGAGACTGAAGTAGACCCGTTGCTAATCAGCATCTCCGACGAAGAGCAGCGTAAATTGTATAATGCAATTGGCGAACTATCACCGGACGAGCAATATCTGGTATATTATAAATACTTTGAAGAATTGAGTGTGCCTGATATTGCAATTAGGGTCGATTTGTCCGAAACTAATGTTAGTACTAAGTTGCATAGGCTCCGGAAAAAGCTTCTTAAATTTTTAAATAAAGACTGAAATGACATTTTGGGGTAAGTCGGTAAGAAAACTTAAAAATGCCCACCATTTGAGGCAATATAGGGCTGCTGCCAAGAAGTATGGCTATCCCGATAGAGAGCTCAAGTTAATAGGGGTCACCGGTACTGACGGGAAAACTACTACTTCGGAGATGATTTACCACATATTTCGCAGAGCAGGTCTCAAAACTGGTTATATCTCTACAGTGGGAGCAATGATAGGCGATAAGGTTCTGGAAACTGGTCTGCATATCACCTCACCCGACCCTTGGGACGTGCCTAGATACCTAAGGATGATGGCTGATGCGGGACTGGAGTATGTAGTTCTGGAGACAACTTCTATGGGACTAGAGCAGAATCGCTTCGGGGATATTGCCTTTGACGCTGCTGTTATTACCAATATTAAATCCGATCATCTCGACTATCACGGAACTTGGGAGAACTACGCTAAGGCCAAATTCCAGTTGATCGAGAAGCTTAAAGATGAAAGCGTCGCTGTACTAAACGCTGATGATGAGAATGCTGCCAAGTGGCTAGCTAATCAAGCGGAGAAGTTGAAGCAAACAGTTTATGTAAAGTGGGCTACTAAATCGCAGATTAAGAATTTTAAAGCCAGCTTCGATGGAATGGAGTTTACCTATGGTGACATGAATTATAGACTGCCTATTTTTGGCGCTGAGCATAATCTAGACAACGTCGTTCAAGCCATAATGCTAAGCGAATCCTTGCTAACCAACGCGCAGATTGCAGAAGGGCTGAAGGATTTTAAACTTCCTAGTGGAAGGTTAGAAGTCATGCTGGCAGAGCCAATTAGAGTAGTTGTTGATTTCGCACATACTCCGATGGCACTTGAGAATGCTTTGACTGCTGCTAGAGCAGTACTGCCTAAAGGTAAGAGATTGATAACGGTATTTGGATGCGCAGGCAAACGTGACAAGGGTAGACGCAACATGGGAGAGGTCTCAGCTAGGCTTAGCGATATAACTATCTTAACCGCAGAGGACCCTAGGTCCGAGCATTTGAGAGATATAAACGATGACATCATGG
Source organism: uncultured bacterium (assembly GCA_937876695.1). Lineage (GTDB taxonomy): Bacteria > Patescibacteriota > Dojkabacteria > CALFHW01 > CALFHW01 > CALFHW01. The sequence continues at coordinate 530 of CALFHW010000166.1, read as the reverse complement.
CCAGTGCCAAGAGTGAAGGCGGTCATGCAGTGTTCAGATTTACTAATCACGATGATTATCAGCTAACAAGTCTGGGTGAGGTTCATGTTGAGTTAGAAACAACCTGGAAGCAGGGCCAGAAGCCGTTCTTGCTATTTGATGAGGATACGAAAATCTCTAGGCGCGACGCAATTGAGATGGCTATCAGGCTTGCTAGAGTTGGTGATTGCGTGTTCATAACCGGCAAAGGTCACGAGAAGAGCTTGGCATTTGGTAGAGATGAAAAAGAGTACGCTTGGAGCGACCAAGAAGAAGTCAAAGCTGCGCTGCGCAGGTTGAAAATAGTCAACTAAGGGGGATTTTTTAAGCGGGCAATAGAATTCTTTCAGGATTCCTTTAGAAATGGCAGTTAGTATTGCTGCTATGAAGACCATAAACTCAAATCACAGGCGTTTCATTTTAATAATTATTGTTGCAACAATATTACTTGTGAGCTGCAGATGTTTCTTATCTTAAGTTACGCTGGCCAGCGCGTTGCAACCAATAGTGAC
>CALFHW010000165.1 GCA_937876695.1 uncultured bacterium | reverse complement strand
GTTTGATCGCGAGTCCAGCCGTATGTTTGTGCGTATCCTGGGTATCGGTTTGCTGAAAACTGAATATATTCCTAATACCAATAAGGAACGTGGTACTTCCTCTTTGTTCTGGGTTTATTATCCTGACCTGCGCCCGATGCTGGCCAAGGCTGAAGTGTACAATCCCAAAAACATGGGACAGAGCCGCATGACCTGGGAAGAGCTTTTCGAAAGCCGCATGTTCAGCAGCTATATCGTAAAATCAACCCTGGATAATGCCAGCAACAAGATGATCCGGAGTTTTATCAACGATCCGATCCTCCGCCTGCTGGAAGGAGAAAATATCAAAGAGAAAATCTTCAATTTCGAACAGGATCTCTGGTCCTACTAAGCGAAAGAAGAAATGTATAAAGAAAAGGCTGTCCTGCGGGATGGCCTTTTTTTTTAGTTGTTGGGTGTTAGCTGTTAGGTGTTAGGCCCTTCGGTACGCCGAGATTTTCTCACTTACACCCCTGAATATTCTCAAAACGGCTACTCAGGGTGACAAGAGCTATCTCTAAAAAGGTGTCAGGTGTCAGGAAACAGCCCGCTCAGAGAATAGGTGTTCGTTGTTAGCTGTTAGGTGTTAGGAAACAGCCCGTCAAAACTAGTCGGTAGTTAGAAGTCGGTAGTTAGTAGTCAACAGCCCATTCTAAGCGCATTTTTCAAAAGAACGAACTGTTGCTGCTATTTCGAGCGTAGCGAGAAATCTTGTATTTCCTTTTTACTCCCCCCCATAACGTGTCATCCCGACGGAGGAGGGACCTTGTATTTAAGCAGTTGTTCGTTGTTAGCTGTTAGGTGTTAGGAAACAGCCCGTCAAAGCCAGTTAGTAGTCGGTAGTTAGTAGTCGGGAGTCAACAGCCCATACTGATAGCATATTTTTGACCAACGAACTGTTGCGGCTATTTCGAGCGCCACTCCTTCGTTTATCTACGGAGTGCAACGAGCGAGAAATCTTGTATTTAAGCTGGTGTTCGTTGTAAGCTGTTAGGTGTTAGGGGAACAGCCCGTTCTGAGAGAAGGTGTCGGGTGTCAGGTGTCGGGTGTCGGGGAACAGCCAGTCAAAACCAGTCGGTAGTTTGAAGTCGGTAGTTAGTAGTCAACAGCCTCTCCTGAGGAGCTTGAATCTAATTAAACTGCTGCCACTCGTTTTACGTCATGCCCTTCGTACTTCGTACCTCGTACTTCGTACTTATCTTCAGGTGTTGATTCTACACTTATCCGGCGGACTATAAAAACGCTTCAAAAAGCCAAACTCATTGTTGTAAAAGCTTCATTACTAAGTAAAAAAAGTTGTCAAAATCGTAAAAGTCCTATAGGAAACTTGGAGAAAAGTTGTACCTTCGTCTTGGTTTTTCATAGGATATTGGATTTTAAAAACGGGGCTGAATTTCTATTCCGGCCCCACTTTTTTTTATATAAGGTCCTACTTCTTCTTCCCTGTTATTCTTACACATTTACAATTTTATATGTCGGTAGTTCGTAGACGGTAGTTAGTAGTCCGATGCTTCGGACAACAGCCCAAATTAAGAACATATTCATAAAAATCGGACAGTTGCTGCTATTTCGAGCGCCCCACCTTCGTTTCACTACGGAGGGCAACGAGCGAGAAATCTTGTATTCCTTTTTTTACCTCTCACAATTTGTCATTCCGTGTTTCCTCCGGAGTTTTAACGCAGGAGGGCAGCGAGTAGCGAGCTTGTCTCGCTGCGAAGCAAGGAACCTTGTATTTAAGCTGGTGTTGGGTATTCGCTGTCAGGTGTTTGCTAACAGCCCGTTCTGAGAGAGGGTGTTGGTTGTTCGCTGTCAGGTGTTTGGTAACAGCCCGTTCTGAGAGAGGGTGTTGGGTGTTCGCTGTCAGATGCTGATCAACAGCCAGATCCCTCCCTTCGGTCGGGATTAAAATAGTTTTCTTAGTTGATTGCCTTATCCCTCGCTTCGCTTCGGGATGACAAAACAGCCCATCCAAACTAGTCGGTAGCCTGCCTGCCGGCAAAGGGATGTCGGGAGTTCGTAGCCGGTAGTCCGATACTTCAGGATGACAAAACAGCCCCTCCTTAGAAACTCAACTTTAAACATCTTTCTGCAGTAGTGCCCTTTCAACTTATCAACCTTCCTTTAAACATCTTTCTGCTTTAGTGCCTTGTCAACTTATCAACCTGTCAACCTTCCTCTAAACCTTTTTCTGCTTTGGTACGCTTCCCCACTTCCCACTTCCCACTTCCCATTTCCTAATTCCTAATTCCTAATTCCTTATTTCTTATTCACCTCTCTCGCCTTCTTCTCAAAAAAATCAATAATAACACCTGCTTTT
>CALFHW010000164.1 GCA_937876695.1 uncultured bacterium | reverse complement strand
GTTTACAGCGTGGACTACCAGGGTATCTAATCCTGTTTGCTCCCCACGCTTTCGTACCTCAGCGTCAGTACCGGGCCAGTGAGCCGCCTTCGCCACTGGTGTTCTTGCCAATATCTACGAATTTCACCTCTACACTGGCAGTTCCACTCACCTCTCCCGGACTCGAGACCGCCAGTATCGAAGGCAGTTCTGGGGTTGAGCCCCAGGCTTTCACCTCCGACTTAACGGTCCGCCTACGTACGCTTTACGCCCAGTGATTCCGAACAACGCTAGCCCCCTTCGTATTACCGCGGCTGCTGGCACGAAGTTAGCCGGGGCTTCTTCTCCCACTACCGTCATTATCGTCGTGGGCGAAAGAGCTTTACAACCCTAAGGCCTTCATCACTCACGCGGCATGGCTGGATCAGGCTTGCGCCCATTGTCCAATATTCCCCACTGCTGCCTCCCGTAGGAGTCTGGGCCGTGTCTCAGTCCCAGTGTGGCTGGTCATCCTCTCAGACCAGCTAAGGATCGTCGCCTTGGTGCGCCATTACCACACCAACTAGCTAATCCTACGCGGGCACATCCTATGGCGATAAATCTTTCCCCCGAAGGGCACATACGGTATTAGCACAAATTTCTCTGTGTTATTCCGTACCAAAGGGTAGTTTCCCACGCGTTACTCACCCGTCTGCCGCTCCCCTTGCGGGGCGCTCGACTTGCATGTGTTAAGCCTGCCGCCAGCGTTCGTTCTGAGCCAGGATCAAACTCTCAAGTTGGAAAGTTCGATTGGCCATTCATTGATCGCACGTTAGCTCACGAGAACCGCTTCGACCTCACGGTCGGCGATCCTCGATGACGAGGTCTCACACTCACTCCTTCTCTCGAAGGAGCGGGTAAGAACTCGAAACGTAGATCAGGCCGATCTCCTATCCAGGATCTCGAAGCCGAGGCCTCGAAATCCCCGCAAGGATCACGCCGTCCACGTTTCTCTTTCTTCTTATTCGATTGTCAAAGAACCCGACACCGAACCGGCATCGCGCATCCAGGTTGCCCCGGACGACTTGGCACGTCCCTTCGGTCTGACCGAATGAGTCGACCTTCAACACCTTCCCGATCCCGTTTGCAAGCCCTTTTTTCAGGGCCACCCTCAGGATCGGAGGGCGAAGGATTTCGTCGCCAGCGGCAGCGCCGCCGTCGTTG
>CALFHW010000163.1 GCA_937876695.1 uncultured bacterium | reverse complement strand
CATACAAAGTTTTGAAATCACCGTCACCACTAAAGAATACAAAGGTCTTGTATTTGTCTATATAAGATATTGCGTCCAAAGCAATCTCAAGATCCATATCGCACTTTCTTCTATAGACTGGATTCTTCCCGGAACCAATATTTATATACTTGACTGGCTTGGTGATGATTGTCAGTCCCAAATTATGGGCGCTTTGTATAAAATTTCGTGAGCCAGTAGTGGTATCTTCTCCAAAGTATAAGCGAAGACTTTCTATATTTGGATATTTTACTCTCAAATTTGGGAAGAAACCTAAGTTGAACTCTTCTCGAAGTACATTTCTCCATCCATAAACATTTGCCCAGTCAATAAATACAATCGTCTTTCCCTTTAACACCAAATCCTTCATCCCAGCACGATATCACAGTGAGATGAAATATTTCTGTAATGCTCCAGATCAATCTTTTCTACTACACTTCCTGCCTTGCAAATGCCAACACTGTGCAGAGTTCAATACCATGTGCCAAAACTAACTGGGTTCCAGAATTGCGGATTTAATTCAAACTATTGATGCAGTTATACTGCCAATTAACAAGCCTACCTCCACCCACAAGCTGACTTGCTTATGAACAAAGGTAGGCGGAGAGAAGAAAGAGGTTTTTGGGTTAGTGTTTAATCCAAAATGGATAAGTTTGAAAGTATCGAAAAATCCGAATACAAACAATCTTATCGAATCCGTGAGGATTCAACTTTTCTTCTCTCCTTCCTACAAAATACAGGATTACTCTGGTAGACCACTCGTTGTACCCAAGGGTACTAAAAAGGTCTACCAGACATACGGATGGTGAGGAAATTAACGATTCCAGACCACAATACCATCAAAAGTGATGACTTGGTTGGCAAACGTGAAGCGTGGACCTGCTTGCGTCCCTATCCATTGGCTCAGTGTCATGGGATCTACCTGGGTTCCGTCTGTATAGACGTAGTAGCGCCAATCGCCTGCCCCTATGGACGTATTTACAGCGCAAGACGCATTCAGACAGAGTCTAAGAACTGTTTCGCGGGTGACCCCCACTGGACCATTCCACTGACTGACTAGTGCCCCATAAGGGACTGTCAGAACACTGCCCTGTGCGAACACTGCGCCCTCACCCTGGACCGTAATTTGGTCTGGATTGGGGGTGCCGAACACCGGTATGGTTGCTGTGGGTGAAACGAATCCCGGTATGGGTGTGGCAAAAGGTTGCTGTGTGTTTGTTGGCACCACGACTGCACCACCAATAGGTGTTGCGGGTGGGTTGGCGTTTAGAGCTGTTAAACCTGTACAATCCAACCAAATATTCGGTCGAACTTGTCGGATGACCAAGATGTAGTCCTTCCCCTCATCCAGGTTTCGGACCCTTGCTATTATAGTCACAGTTTCATTAATAACCTCGATATTTGCGCTTGCAATATCCATTGGTTGGTAGTACATTTCTACCTGTGCGTTTATTGTAATAGGACCGATTTCTGGGCAACTAGTCGGGATTCCACCACCGGCGGAGACGTCTGAACTGCTTGTGAAGCCAAGGGCCCCAAGAAAAACAATCGCTATAATCATTCTTACAAGGTGTGACATTGAAATTCTCCTATTTGACTGTTATACGTTACCCCAAAAGGCCCGGACGGTGGAGCGTTCTTAGGGATCAATTGGGGTCTTAATCTCTAAAATCGCCTCGCCGTACGGGCTTGGAAATTTCTACTTCTGGGGTAACGCATAACAACCAAAGGAGTTTTAGTCATGTGGTTTACCATCTGTATGTATTTAATCCTTCAACACGTTTGTGTTGAAATTTTGCAGGAAATTTTTAAAGAACTGAGTATGAAGACTTTCGTCATTCAACACTCATTGCTAAGCTCTCTTATCTCAGCTATCAATGTTGAATTATGTATACAAAGTATATACCAAAACGAGCCAATTGTCAATACTATAGGGTGGTTGTAGCTGAGAAAAGAATGTAGTTCTCATCTGCAAATAGCAGGCCGTGTCCGCGAGCGCGCATGAAACGCACAATGGGGTCTTGTTGGCTGACTTTGCTAGTTTCTCCAGGGTTAAGATTTAAGTTGTAGACACTTCCTAGCCAGAATTCATTGTCTTTGGTAGTGCCAGTAAGCCTATAGGAGTAGAGCAGACAGTTACTTTCGGCAGGTGTGTATTTGTCGGTCTTGTAGCCAACTACAGCTCGGTATTTTCCTTCATTTGGTGCTTGGATCAAGTCGAAAAGCTCCTGTCTGAGCTCTACCGGCATGTACTGAGCATAGGCGGTTTGGTAGCTGCTGGCTGAGGCCACCACAATTTGAGTATATGGGTCGGAAATGATCCGGCAATTGAGGTCAGTTTTGCCCTTGGCCTTACTCAGAAAATCTGCTAATTCTCTATCGCGCTCTACCAAAGCGTTCACCCTGCCGTTGCCTTGGTCGTAGAAACTCAGGTAGCTCTTGTAATTGGCATAGGCGATGAACACGCTGGAACTGACTAGCAGCGCAGCGATAATATAGGTCAGTAGCTGCGGAGTGAGTTTAAGGCTCGACAGATAGTTAACTAGCACCAAACTGGCAGCAAATCCAAACCCGATCAAGAACTTAGCTGCGTAGGTGGGAGCTAAGAAAAAGACCAGAGTAGCCACATAGATAGTCAGCAGCGCCCACAATAGCTCAGCAGGCTTTTGTTTCTGTCTCAAGGCGCTTACTAGCGCGGGCACTAGGATTAGCCAGCCAAAACCGATTACCATCAGATAGAAGCTGATATTGTCGGGGTAGTAGAGATTAGTGAGCGTGCCCAGGGCCTCAACTTCGGCAGTTTGTAAGTTCCGCTCGATGCTAAAGCCGCTGAAGTTTATCAGAATCACGAAAGCCATAATAAGGCCGGCTATACCTACAATTGCGCCTGAGAAAGTCGCTAGTAGCGAACCAGGTTGGTAGTACTTTTTGATCAGGTAAAATAATACCAATTGCACAGCCAGGAATGGCCCCATAATGAAGTGGCACAGGATAAGCAGCACGCTGCCTAGGATCACTTTAAGCCCGCTGAGCTTATTGGAGCTGATCATATGCAAATACAAGAAGAAAGCCAGTGTCTGAGGCAAGAATAATTGAGTTGTATAGGCAGCTCCAATAAAGAAAACTATCCCTAAGGCGCTAGCTACAAGGCTCCAGGAGGTTTTACGGGTGAATTTAAGCGCGATTTTGAAGAGTAGGGCCGCTGCGAGCAGCGGGAAAATCAGGTCCAGTATATATACCACCTGCTCAAATTTCAGGCCCCCCGAGGACAAAATAGGAGCATAAATCGTATGGTAGAAAGTGGTATAACCTTGCTGCAAGAATAGATTCGAACAGTCTACCGGTTGTAGACAGAGATTCTCTTGCACTGCCATCTGATTGACAACCGCCTTATGCTGCATGTAATCCAGCGCCACTACCGAGTCTACCTGCCTTAGCGGCATAAATATGAACAGCACATAAATAGCAAATGGGATTAGAACCAAGGGAAGCAGTTTTATAGTGTTGAATTTAGCCTTATAACCCGCTGTGAATTGCTTATCTACCAAGGTGGCAATAAGTAGCAAATAATGCCAGTAAACAGTGATGATAATAGTAGTTAACCGGGCGATTTGCGAGTAATCAGCGTTAAAAAATTGGGAAATCGCCCAATTCACTATGTAAATCAAGGGGTAAAACAAGAATAGTAGCGCAGGTGTGACCCCGAAGTACCCAGATCTAAATAGAACTTTACCCATCAAGCTAGGCAGGCTCAGAACCACTAGAATAAGGTATCCGGCATAGATATACGATACAGCAGCAGGCAACCCAGTCCCACTAGCAGGTAAAAACTGGAATAAAAGGCCGCCAGCTAAGGCGATCAGACTGATGAGGTTGATAATTAGGCGCATTATTTGCAGTTTATAGTCATAATTAGATCTAGCTCTGTGTTACTTCCGCTAGCAGCTCCCTGCCAAGGTGTACTGACTACAACCGCCCGTGGGATATCCTTCTGCACAGTAAATCTTACTTCCTGCTGTTCTGGCTCAATAATAACTGTGCACGGGCCCACTGCGAAGTCCACGCGCTTACCATTTTCAGATAGTTGAATTTCCTCCAGTTCTAGTGCAGAACCGATAATAATCTTGTAGGTCTCGGCATCATTTAATTCAGCACTCAAGGGCCTGAGGCTATATGAAAGCTTAATTGACTGGCCGTCAAAGCGGGTCATGATTGCCCGGCGGGATAATGCTTGTGATTGGGATATTTGGGTATAACTACGGTTTAACTGCCCAAAATCTATGCCAGCTATTTGCTCGTCATAGCGCGTGTTTTGTTCAAAAGGCTTGTAACCAGAGCCTACTTTCGCTGCCAGTTGGTCGTTTACCGCTGAGATTGAGAGGTAGTTTGCTGGCCCCTTTAGGTCGATTACTTGTGAATTATTCGAAAAGTACGTCAAAAAGTCCTGATAGCTTACGCTTCGGCTCCAATACACAAGTGATAGCGCTAAGGATAACCCTGCGAATAACAACAGTATTATGCTGTACGAAATTTTTTTGATTAACATGCCAAAATACTTGATAAATATGGACTATTGTAACATTTTTAATCCGATTTATCAATACTATAGGATCTATCTAAATTGAACTCGTGTCTTAAATTGACTTCGAACCCTAACAAAGCTAAATTTAGTTAGAGGCTGACAATATATCAGCCGGTATAGTTTTAGGTATAACTTTTTAGAAAAATATAGATGTCTGATAATCTAAACCAGCCCGTTGTGACAGAGCCAGCCATAGAAAAGCCAGAAGTCAGCAAGCCAGCTGATGTATCCGTAGGGACTGTGGCAAGTAAACCCGCTAATAATGTCAAAGGCGCCAAAGGTGCCAAGGGAAGCACAGGCAAGCTACTACTCATCTTCGGGATCGGCGCAGTATTGATCATTTGTTGTATAGTCGCGGCAATAGTGGGCTTAGGAGCAGCGGGAGTGTCGATATTTAGTACGGATTCTAGGGTAACTTGTTCTACAGGCACCGAACCCGGTTGCGGCCCTCCGGTGAGCTCGCCTGTAAGCGCCCCAACTGAGAGCGAAACCCCTGATTCCGATGACAGTGCCAGTCCCTCGAGTCTTATTGTCTGGCCAAATACAGCCTACTATCTGATCGGTTGCGACTTCTATGAAGTCACGCCAGCCGCTGCTACCAGAATCACAGCCGTCTCCGGATTTGCAGCTAGAGCAGAGGGCGACTATTGTTACACAGGTGGATTCGGCGAGGTCTCTCCAGTTAATAGCCAGTTCGTATTGTCAGTACAAAGCAGTTCTACTGGAAGGAAAGAGGCGTTTTTCGTAGATCTGACCGCTAGAACAGCCAGAAACCTGCCACAGCCAGCGGACGTCACTTCTCCAAACGTGCTCAGAACTGACTACGCATTTAGCACCGCCACAAACATGACCATGGCCTACCAATTGGTAGGTTCAGGTGATCGCACCGAGCCTAGACTCAAAGAGATCTCTGCTACAGGCACTGAAAGAGACTTGGTTGCCTTTGAGGACAGGCTTGCAGCAGGCAGAGGTGGAACTACTGGCGATGAGGTGAGCCTGGCGTACAACTCAAATGGCAGATATGTGTTGATTAATGACACCACCGCAGGGCCGGTGAGCTCAGCGAGCAGTGAGTCATTTGTGGCAGTTGTAGAAGTTGCTACAGGCAGAAGGTTAGCCAGCATAGAAGGCCTTAAAGGAAGGTGGATTTCAGCTACTAAGTTTATCTATCAGAGCGGCAGCGTAACTGGATCAATGGGCGATCAAAAGCTATACAGTTACGACGTTACCACCGAAGCATCTAGCGTGCTCACACCAGCAGATACTTTCGCGGTTATTGCCCAAGCGCTTTCAACCCAGCAAGGCTATATCCTCACGCAAGTTAGCTCAGCTACTACTTTCAGAACAAAACTGGTCAATAATTCAACCGGTAGAGTTACAGAAATTTCTGCTAATCCCTTGGCCCAGAGAGTGGGCAATGCGGTCTACTTCATCGAGACGAGAAGATGCGAGATTACCGATGTTATGGGAGGCGAGACTGAGAGTAGGCCAGGAGCTGTGCTGTGCCCAATGGGAGACTCAAATGGCATATACACTCATAGGCTAATGCGCAGCGTGGGCGGCGCAGTTACCGTGGCAGCGGAATTCGACGTCAAGTATCCTTTCTAAACGTCAGTAAAAATTGATATATAAATAGCAAAACTGCTCAAGTGGACAATAAACAAACAATTATAAATGCAGGCCAACAGGCAACTGCTGACGCCACAATCCCTAAGGGTGCAAAACTCCCGGTGGGCTGCTATATAGCGCTAGGCTGGGCAGTGATAATTTCTTGTTGTGCTGCTAGTGTTTTTGTGGTGCTATCGGTTACCGGAGGTGTGCAGCTAAATGGTTCGAATGCCTTAAATGGAGGAGATAACGAACCGTATAGGCCTGATGCAGTCAGAGTCGA
>CALFHW010000162.1 GCA_937876695.1 uncultured bacterium | reverse complement strand
TGCCAAACGAACTCGGAGATAGCTTGTTCTCCCCGAAATAGCTTTAGGGCTAGCGGCAAGAGTTTAGCATTGGAGGTAGAGCACTGAATGAGCTAGGGGGCTTTAAGCTTACCGAACTCAATCAAACTCCGAATGCCAATGTTCCAGATCTTGCCAGTCGGACTACGGGTGATGAGATTCGTGGTCAAAAGGGAAACAGCCCAGACCATCGGCTAAGGTCCCCAAATTCAAGCTAAGTGGGAAACGATGTGGAGTTACTGAAACAACCAGGAGGTTTGCTCAGAAGCAGCCATCCTTTAAAGAGTGCGTAATAGCTCACTGGTCTAGTGATTCTGCGCGGAAAACTTAACGGGGCTAAGCTTGATACCGAAGCCATGGGTTTTGACAATAGTCAAAGCGGTAGGGGAGCGTTCTGCCAGCGGAGAAGGCATACTGTAAAGAGTGCTGGAGCGGGCAGAAGTGAGAATGCAGGCATGAGTAGCGTAAAACACGTGAGAACCGTGTTCACCGTAAGTCTAAGGTTTCCGACGCCAGGTCAATCCGCGTCGGGTTAGTCGGGTCCTAAGCCGAGGCCGAAAGGCGTAGGCGATGGATAGCCGGTCAACATTCCGGCACCACTTTTGTGGAGCGATGAGGGGACGCAGCGAGGTAGGCCAGCCCGCGAATGGTAGTGCGGGTGTATGCGGTGTCAGACGAAGAGAGGGGTAGGAAAATCCGCCCTTTGAGTTGAGACCGTGTAACGAGCCCCTGAGGCGTAAGTGAGTTGAGCCTTGCTGCCAAGAAAAGCCTCTAAGCGATGAAGCGAGAGTGCCCGTACCGCAAACCGACACTGGTAGACGGGTAGAGAATACCAAGGTGAACGGGAGAACCTTCGTTAAGGAATTAGGCAACATAGCCCCGTAACTTCGGGAGAAGGGGTGCCCCTGAGGGTGAGCGCAAGCGTAGCCCATGGGGGTCGCAGTGACCAGGCTCTAGTGACTGGTTAACAAAACCACAGGTCTCTGCAAAGCCGAAAGGCGATGTATAGGGGCTGACGCCTGCCCAGTGCCGGAAGGTTAAGGGGAGAGGTTAGCGCA
>CALFHW010000161.1 GCA_937876695.1 uncultured bacterium | reverse complement strand
TAATCCGGTAACGGTAGGAGAGGTGGGTACAGGCAACGCCGCAATTGTAGAGGTCCTAGCCAAGATGATAATTGAAGGAGACGAGCCTAAAAGTCACAAGGGCAAAAAATTACTCTCGCTGGATCTGGCAGCTATGATTGCCGGCAGTAAGTACCGAGGTGAATTTGAAGATAGACTCAAAGCAGTCCTCAAAGAAATCGAATCCTCCAATGGCGAGATCATCATGTTTATCGATGAGCTGCACACAGTGGTGGGGGCAGGCGCGGTAGAAGGATCTATGGACGCTGGCAATATGCTCAAACCAGCCCTGGCCAGGGGAAAGCTGCGCACAATTGGAGCGACTACTCTGAAGGAGTACCGCAAATACATCGAGAAGGACGCGGCTCTAGAGAGACGTTTCCAGCCGGTGCAGGTGGGCGAGCCGAGCGTGGAGGACGCGATAGCTATTTTGCGCGGCATCAAAGAGAAATACGAGGTGCACCATGGCGTCAAAATCCGCGACAATGCAGTAGTAGCAGCCGTCAAACTCTCTGACCGCTATATCCGCGATAGATTTTTGCCTGACAAGGCTATTGACCTGCTAGACGAGGCAGCCTCGGCAATTCGCATGGAGCTAGATAGTAAGCCCCTAGCTCTCGATCAATTGGATAGGAAAATTATGCAACTAGAAATAGAGAAACAGGCACTGATGAAGGAGAGCGATAACGCCAGCGCCGCTAGGCTGATAGAGGCTGAAAAGCAGCTAGCTGATCTCAAAGAGCAGAAAAGTTCCATCGACATTCAGTGGCAACAGGAGAAGGCCATTATCGAGGCTATTAAGTCTTCTCGCAAGAGCATTGATGAGCTGAAAGAGGAGGCTGACCGGGCCCAGAGGAAGTACGATCTGCAGCGGGTGGCTGAAATCAATTACGGCCTAATCCCAGAGCTAGAAAAGTCAGTAGAGAAGAGCAAGGCCGAGCTGCAAAAGTTGCAAGAGAGTGGGGGAGGTATCCTCAAAGAAGAGGTGAGTGAGGAGAATATCGCGGCAGTTGTCTCCCGCTGGACCGGCATACCAGTTACTAAGATGCTCAAAGCCGAGAGCGAGCGTCTGCTGGAGATGGAGAAATTACTAGAAAAACGAGTTGTAGGGCAGGAAGCAGCCATCAGATCAGTCTCGCAGGCTATTAGGCGCTCTCGCTCAGGAATTGGCGAGGAAAACAGGCCTATAGGCTCATTTATATTTCTAGGGCCCACCGGAGTAGGCAAGACCGAGCTCGCCAAATCGCTTGCCGAGTTTCTGTTCAATAGCGAGCGAGCCCTAGTGCGCATCGATATGAGCGAATACATGGAAAAGCAGTCAGTAGCACGCTTGATCGGTTCGCCTCCTGGCTATGTGGGCTATGAAGAGGGCGGACAGCTGACTGAGGCAGTGCGCCGCCAGCCGTATAGCGTGATTTTGTTTGACGAGATCGAGAAGGCACATCCGGATGTGTTCAACGTGCTGTTGCAGTTGCTGGATGACGGGAGGCTGACCGATAGCAAGGGTAAAACTGTAGATTTTCGCAACAGCGTGATCATCATGACCTCAAATTTGGGCTCAACCGAGATCAACAAGTACACCGGCAACCACGAAATGCAGGAGTTGCAGGTAGGCAAGATCCTCAAGAGCACTTTCAAACCGGAATTTCTCAATAGGATCGATGACATCATCATCTTCCAGCCTCTACACGAGGCTCAGATCGCTGAGATTGTGACTATTGCCCTAGAAAAACTGCGCCAAAAGCTATCTGGCAAGGAAATTAGTTTTGACATCACCCCTGAAGCCACCAGTTTCATCGCCAGAGTGGGCTACGACCCAGTTTATGGCGCTAGACCCCTAAATAGAACCATTCAGCGTGTGCTTCTTGATCCTATTGCCAACCTGCTCATCTCGGGCGACATCAAGTCTGGAGAAAAGCTATTGGTAGGAGTCAAAGACGGCCGCATCATCATCGGCGAGAAGGGTGTGGTATCCAGAGGTCCGCTGCAAAACACTGCCAGATCAATAACAAAAAATGTAAGCAGCAAGATACCCGAAGCTAAACAATCGACCAAAACTACCGAAAAAAAACCAGCCGTAAAAAAGCCAAAAACAAGCAGCGGCCTGATCAAGTTTAAGTAAAAGCTTCACCCGACCTCCCAAATAGTTCAATAGAGTTGATCACATAGAGTCTGCTATTCACTACGCCTTTTTTAGCTACTTTTCCGAGGGAACACTGTAAGCATGCTATAAGAATCCCAAAAGATACTTGGAAGCACCAGAGCATTACTATGAGAATACTTGTGAAAACACCCACAAACAAGCCCAAGCATCCTTTACAGCGTAAAAATAAAGTTTTTACACTTACATACGCAGGAAACTCCGTGAAAATAATATTTTTACGCTGCGCCACACTTTAGTTATTGGCCAATCTAACCAACCCTGTTAAAAACCACTTTTAGAATTGTTGACGAGCTAGTTTGTAGTTTCCTTCCTTGTAAGTTTTCACTTTTAGGGATTCAAACAGGGCAAAACTCGCAAGTTTAAGCCTCCTGTAGGACGTACAACTATTATGTACGTTTGTTGCCTAGGTTATCTATAAGGTATCATGAACTATGTATAGTTATCTACTTCTCAACTTAGCAATAATCGCGTGCCCATTAATATTCAGCTTCCTACTGAAAGGAAAATTCTGGCGCAACTGGAAGGCACTAGGCTTTTCGTTGCTGGTTGGCGGTCTTGTGTACATAATCTGGGACGTTATAGCTACCGCCAGAGGTGACTGGGGGTTTTCAGAGGCATATACAACGGGATTTAAACTATCTGGACTACCCATAGAAGAGATTATGTTTTTCATCACTGTACCCTTAGCCTGTATTTTCATCTACCATTCCTTGTATCCGAAGTTTTTCGCCAGAAAAGTTCAGTTTGCGATTGTAATCTGGTGGGCTATCGCTGCTGCTAGCGTAGTGCTGTCATTTCAGTTTGCGGATAAGAGCTACACCCGCACGGTGTTTTTAGTTTTAGCAGGAACCATCGTCCTCATCACTAAGCTAATGCCCGAACTACTGACTTCGCTGAGGTTCAACGCGCTGATTTTGATCTGTATAGTGCCGTTTGTGATTGTCAATTCAATCCTCACGGGTATTCCAATCGTATTCTATGGCCCGAACGCCATCATCGGCAGCCGTATCGGCACCATCCCGATTGAAGATTTTATCTATAATTTGGCTATGATTAGTCTCTATCTATTTACCTACCTTTCTTGGAACAAACACACACCCAGTAGAGAAGTGGATACAGAATATAAGCCGCAGTAGTAAAGCCTAAATCAAACTCTGCAATGCTGCAGAAATCGCTCTGAGCTTGCCGGGTTTGACTATTTTCTGGTAGACAACTAGCGGATTGTGGAGAATTTGCTGCATTGTCCATTCATAGAGCCTGGCGATGGCCTTAACAGGTGCCTGGAAGCGTCTAGGTATATATTTGAAACCGTCTCTAGCCTGCTGCAAGTAGCCAGCGAAGATTTTCTCTTGACCTTTGATCATCTGAGTAAAGCTTTCTGCCTTATTCGTCACATTATCTTTTGATAGGTCTGTTATCCCATACTTCTTGAGCTCCTCCATCGGCAAATATGTGCGCCCTTTTTGCTGGTCGACATAAATATCGCGGATCATATTGATGTATTGGGCGCTATTGCCCAGGGCGATAGCATGCGGATAGCTTTCTTTAGGTAACTCCAAGATAGCTGCCACCATCAGGCCAACCACACCCGCAACACCATACATATACACCTCTAGCTCCTCTAGGTTCTGGTAGGTCTTGCCCTCCAAATCCATTCTCATAGAACTAAACATCGCCTCGATCCAGGCGGGGTCAAAGTTGTATTTCTCAGTTAGTTCGGTGATGTAGGCGAGTTCGGGTAAGTTTTGATCTTCTTCAGTAGCAACTGAGTCTTCTCCTGTGTTCGCCTGTTCATACGCACTAATAAACCCCTCCAGCAGCTCCTTAGGCCTATCAGACTCGTCGACAATATCATCTAAGTATCTACAAAAAAGATAGAGCTTCTTAACGTCCTCCCTCTTAGCAGAGGGGAAAAACAGCATACTGTATGAATGGGTTCTGCTGAACTTTGTAATTGAACCAAAATTGATCTTTGCCATGTTTGATGGCTAATATTAACATATCAAACAAAAGCAGAAAACATGCTAGCGGTAGAGTAGGATAACAGAAAATTTGTGTCTGTCGAGACTATATCGCTAGTACGTAGCCTTCGACGCTGCCGCCTTGGCGGAGTTTCTTGTAGGCTTTCATAGAGATCTTTAATACTTCTGCAATACCAGCTTTCTCGACTCTGACTTTCTTCAAGTTTGGCTTCCAGGTTCTGGTGGTACGTGTGGCCTTGAATCTCCACACACCTCCGGCTCCTGATGAACCTCTCTTGTGCTTGCGATTGCCTCCGTATTGTGTTTTGGTACCCGTTAGGGCGCATTCTCTAGACATAGGAATTATTATAACACAACTTATAAAAACACCAAACATGCTAATATTAATTAATGGAGGATAAGAAAACGCCTATAATTCTGAAAGCTAGCGGAGAATTTGAGGATTTTTCTATCGAAAAGTTCAAAAAATCCCTGGCAGTTGCGGGAGCGCCTGAAAACATTGCCGACGAGATCGCCCAAGAGATCAATAACAGGGTAGGTGAATTCACCTCTACCGAGCAAATCCATGACTTTGCTTTCCGCAGGTTGCAAGATAAGTTCACTCCGGTAGCCGACCGCTATAACCTCAAACGGGCTCTAGCTAAATTCGGCCCCTCAGGTTATCCATTCGAAAAGTACATCGCCAAACTCTATGAGGCGCAAGGCTACAAAGCCGTGACTAACCGGATTATACAAGGCCAATGCGTCGAGCACGAAGTGGACGTAGTTATTGAGAGAGATGGTCAGAAAAAAATGATTGAAGTGAAATTCCACAATAGCCATGGCAATAGATCTGGTGTGCAGGTTTCACTGTATGTAAAGTCCCGTTTTGACGACATAGTAGAAGGCCAGCTGCGCAGAGGCGAAGCTCCATTTACCCACGCAATCATCGCTACTAATACCAGCTTTTCACATGACGCGGCCACCTACGCTGTCTGTAAGAATATCGAGACTATCGCCTGGGAAGGTGGGCAAATTAGTCTAGCAGAGAGAATCAATAAGCTAGGCCTACACCCAATTACCGCTATGAGCCTACTAAATCACAAGGAATTAACTATGCTGTTAAATAAAGGTATTGTGCTCTGTGCCCAGATCGCTTATGCAGAGTCTGAGCTGAAAGAGGCAGGTATTGATGGGTCCAGACTAAATCTACTAGTGCGCGAAGCAGAGGCTATCAGCAAGTTACAGCCTATTATGTAAGAGTTTTTAAGTACTTAAACTATTAACTAACAACTATGAAAGTAAAACAGTCACTCAAACAAGCCCGCTCACAATTTCTGAGAGCCATGCAAGATCACTTAGTCATCAAAGACTCGGTGGCGCTGCTGTTTCTATTCACCTCCTTCTTGGTATTAGTGCCAATCCTGCAGAGTCCAAGCCCATGGATTCGGCTGGCTGTAATTGTCTATGGGTTTATCGTCATAGTGCTTGCCGGTCTGCTAATCGCGCAATACTTGCTCAAATCTTTTAAGTTACAGCTAAATACGAGTGTGCGCCGCTACAGCGCGATCTTGTCGCTGAACACAGTATTTGGGCTGCTACTGCCGCTGAAGATTGTCAGTTTTCTACTCGGTAAGTTGATGCCTGCGCTGAGATACCTGCCTGACCAGCAGACTATTTTCTGCGAAGTAAGACGCTCGGTAGTAAACATGTACTACTCGCAGAACATCGCCGACCAGCTCTCACAGTTCATCTTCTGGGGTTTTGTGCTTACATTGGCACTGTTTCTATTCGGCAGTCTAGCAGAGAGGCTGACTAAGAAATCCTAACTAAAGAAGATCAAGTCTTCAAAGCACAATTTCTTTATCTCCTAGCAGGGAATTCTCGATTCTGGTGATATCTAAAAATCCTGTTTCTAGGACCCAGGCGACTATTTGTTTATCTAGGCCGGTGATTATTAGTAGGCCAATGAAAATGAATAGTAGCCCCAAAGCTCTGCGCAAGATAGAGTAGGGGTCGGTAGCCCATCTAGCGGCTTTGATAAGTTTATGCCCCAGAATTGCCACCGCCGAGAGAGCCAGGCCGAAGCTAATAGTATAGGCAGCTAGGTTGATCAGGCCAGTGGTGAAGTCTACTGGCAAAATCGCGGCTACTATGATGGCATAGGTAGGGCTGCAACTGGAGAATACTGGTCCTAAGCTCAGGCCAATCAGGATTTCGCTGAGAAGGCCGCCACTTTGTTTGTTATCAGTCACCCCTGCTTTGCCCGCTTTATTAAGAAGGCTCGCAGCTTTAGCGTTGAGGTTGAGTCTGATCTCAATAGCTTCCCAAATCTGCGGAAAAACTGTGATCAGACCGTAAAGTACCAGAACTACGCCGCTAATGACTGTCAGCAACTTTTCGCTTATGCCAGCAGATTGGGCGCCGGTCTTAATAAGTAGTGTGAACAAGAAAATCGAGCTACAAACTGCCGCGATTATTACTAGCGGCCGGCGCCAACTGCCGCCTTTGCTGGCTCCAGAAAGTATCACAGGTAGCAATGGCAGAACGCAGGGAGCTAACATGGTTAGCACGCCAGCTAGGATTGATAACGGCAAGTATTCCATAATTATTTGTATACTACTAGATTAATTGGCCCACAACCTTATCCAAGCTGCTGCTACCCAGCCAAGCCTTCAGCTTTTCACCTTGGCTATCCACTTGAACCAACGTATGTTGCACCTTGATACCATATTTATTGCGCAGTTCTCGGTTACTATCATAGTCAACCTTTACGATACGCACGCCTGCAGGAATATCCTGTAAATTGCTTTTAATATCATTGTCTAGCGTCCTGCAGGTGGGGCACCAGCTGGCGGCGAAGAAAAGCACTGTTTTGTCTTGGTTTGCTTCTTGACCTTTATCGAAAATCTCGACAGAGTAATCTGTGTAACTGCCTTTTGCCACAGGCATGTCGTTTGTTACTGGTTTATCCCCCGAAGGTGTGTCGCTCATTGGTGGCTGCAGTCCGGTTGTAGGTTGAGAAGCGATAGGTTGGGAGGCATTATTCCTTGGGTTTATATTTGGAGACTTTGCCCCCAAAGCAATCACAACCCCAATCGCAGCTATTCCCAGAATCGCCAGCCCGCCAAATACTATTTTTTTGTTTCTCATACCCCATTCTAACAGGAGTGCTCATGCAGAGATCTAGAAAATATAGAGCTCTTCCCGAGCGCGGGTAATGGCTGTGTAAAGCCAACGAGCATAGGTTTGCTCGTCCATATGCTGCGACCTCTGGTCAAACAGAATTACCCGTCTAGCCTCGCTACCCTGGGCTTTGTGCACCGTAAGCGCATAGCCGAAGTCAAATAAATCCACACCTTTAACCTGCTGCTCGTATGGCAGGGTAGAAGGCAGACCAAACTGCTTGCCAGAAATCTCGCCCCGATAAGCGCTGCCATCATCAAACTCAATCCTAGCGAGCAAAAGGTCTGAGTCACCTGCGTCATTGGCATCTACGCTATTCTGGTTGCCCGACAACCCATCAGACTCCTCAATAGATTTCAATCTGCCTAGCATACCGTTGTAAACCTGCTTCAAGTGATTATTGCGCAGGCAAACCAATCTATCACCAGGCTGGACCTTACCAGCCCTGACCTCGCCCTCAAAGTAGTAGTGTCGCATCTGCTCGTTCAGCTTCTGCCTGGTGTGGTTAAATCCGCAAATTACCAACGTATCATCGCTTCCCGCGGCCATCTCCAACAGTTCTTGTAATCTCTCAGATGTTCCATCATCCTTAGGATCAAACCTCTCTACATATGGTCCGTATTTGCCAGGTGCGATAATTTGCCCCGCTCTAGCCCGGTAAGCTAGCTCTAGTATAGGGTTCCCTTCCTCCTGGCGGAAAATTTCAGTCAATACAAAATCAGGCTTATCTAGCAGTCCGCTCTTCCCTTGAATTGGCGGCAATTGGCCTTGGTCGCCCGTCAGCAGCACCGGCAGTCCAAAACTTTGCAGATCTCTCCAAATTTCCTGCGGCAACATCGATGCCTCATCGACTACCACTAAATTAAACGGCAGTACTTGCTTTTTCTGCCAACCAGAAACCTCTCCCCGCGCGTCGAGGATAGGCGCGTACATCAGAGAATGCAAGGTACCAATGAACTCCGCGGGAACCCCCACCAGTTTTTCGGCGAGTACTTGGGCCGCCTTGCCGGTATAGGCCGCAAAGGCCACTTTCAGCTTGCTGTTTTCAGCTAGTAACTTTTTGACGAACTCAGCGGCGATAGTAGTTTTGCCTGTGCCAGCTAGACCAGCGACTACCACAAATGACTTCTGCGGCTTGCCTTTTGCAAACCAGCCAAGTAGTCCGGAAATAACTTTGGCCTGTGTAGGCGAGAACTGTATATTTGTAGATTGCATCGAACCTAATTCTAACACGCTAACCCAACTCAGCTAAGGCTGCTCGTGGCAATTTGAGCTTAACGGGAGTAGTTAGCATCAGAGCAATTGCGGCTGTCATTCCCATTACACCAAACGCACCAAATGTCAGCCAATAACCGATGTTATCTGCAAGTAGGCCGCCAATTATCGGCCCCACAATATACCCCACTGAGAAACTCGCCCGAGAAATCCCCCCGATTCTAGTCCCAATCTCACCAGCTCGGGTCTGCAGGTCAGAATAGACGGCTAAGTTTAGTATATTGGCACCATTGAGCAAAATACTGGCTGCGGTGATCAAAAATAGCACCAGAAAACTCAAGTTCTGCAAGAAAGGCACGCATACCAGCAGGAATGCGCCGAAGAGTAATGACAGCTGCGAGTAGTGCTTTTTACGCGTGGTGATGTTGAGTTTGCCATAAATCAAGGCAGTCAGCACATCAGGAATTCCGTAGGCAAATATAACTAACCAACCTAGGCCAATGCTGCCGAATACCTCCTCGCCAAACAGTCCCGCTAGCGTCCAGAACGAAGCGTCGATCAGTGCAAATACTAGGGTAACACCCACCGCCGGCCAAATGCGTTCGTTAAGTAGCCTCCAAATCTTCACTTCCTGCCAAATCGAGACTTTCTTGGGCTCCGCCTCGGTTTCAATTTTCCTGACTGACCTGCGCTCGGGCACAAACACGTACAACAACACTATAGCCGTAACCATAGCTACAAACTGCAGTATCAGAATACTTATGGAGGCATACAGCAGCGGGATTGTCAGCAATAATGAAGCCACAATTGGCCCAGTAATACTGCCAATTCCCCAGACTGCAGAAAGTATATTCCAATCCCTAGTAAAGTGTTGTTTTTTCTCTTTGTGGGCGATAAACTCACCGATACCGAATATGAATAGTTCAAAATACAACCCCACTGCAATTGAAGCCAAAATCAGAATTGGAAAACTCTCCAGTTGCACCCCCACATACATCAGTACTGGTGCCAAGAGAGAAGAGGCAATTCCAATCAAAAAGCCTCTGCTCCATGACCTGCCAGCCAGGAACCTAGGCAAAACCACATCCATTAATAGAGATGTCAGCGCCGAGACCGCCACTAATATGCCTACGCTGGCATTACTCCCTGCTAATCTCTCACTGACAATCGGAAAAAGATAGGCCACAATCGTATCCGCATATAGCAAAAACCCAACCGGCACGTAAAAGGCTATCAGCTTGGTATTTGACTTGTATAGGTGTAGGTTTTGGCCGCGCAGTTTGAGCATACTAGCCTAGCATAGCTAGCTTCCAGCCGTTTGGCAAGATAAAAGCTCCACGGTTTAACAATTCCCAAATAGCCAAGACCTGGTGATTACATAACCCATAGTATTGCGTTGGGATATACCGCTATGATATAATGAGTATACTATGGAAAAAATTCAAAGTATCTTCAACAACCAAAATAGTGGCGTTTATACCCAGGGCGAAAGAGCCGACAATATACAGACTTATCAAATCGTAGACGATAAGGATAGCGAGCAGAGTGGAGTTAATTACAAATTTGATAAGTGGGGGAAGCCTATAGAAAGAGTGACTGGCAAAAGGACGATGACTGCACTTCTCGGCTTCGCTGGCGATACGCTTGCGGTTTGTGGAGCCATGGTAGTTATTGCTTTCCGAGGTATAAGCGATATTGGATATGGGCTAGCTCAGTCTGATGTCATCCACGACCGAAGTGCATTTAATGGAAATAGAGCTCGTGGAAATTCAGGCTATAAACCTATGCGTACAAGAGGAGAGGGACCAATCGGTGGGCTAACCCGTATGTTATCCCGGATAAGCAAATAAATCAAATATTCATTTTATTAGGCATTAAAATCTCACATAAAACACCGCGGGGCACAATGTGCCCCGCTTTTTTATGCCTCGTTGTTAAATTGGCAATCCATATCTGCTACTATTAACTATGAAAGCAATTTGGAATGGTCAGGTGATAGCAGAAAGTGATGAGACGATAGTTATCGAAGGAAATCATTATTTCCCCGCAGAGGCTGTCAAAAAAGAATTTCTACGAGATTCTGACATGCACACAACCTGCCCCTGGAAGGGTGAGGCGAGTTATTACAGCCTGGAAGTGGATGGCCAGCAAAACCAAGACGCAGTTTGGTATTACCCAACCCCTAAACCCACAGCTATCGAGGTTGTAGGCCAAGATTTCTCTGGATATATTGCCTTCTGGAGGGGTGTTGAGGTCAAAGAGTAGCATGTCATCCTTGTTAGATCTCAAAAGTCACATTGGAGTTGTTGGCGTCAGCCTGGATGAACTCAAATACGGTCATAGGATCTTCAGAGATCTGGTAAATACCGGTCTTGAGAATATCTGGGGAGTTAACCCCAAGGGTGGGGAAGTGGCGGGAGTAGAACTTCTGAAATCCGTTCGGGAGCTACCTGAGAGTTTGGACGTATTGATTTGCGTATTACCTCCAGAAATAACTTTATCGATGTTAGCCGACATTACCGCCCGCAAACCAAAGCTCATTTGGTTGCAACCAGGGGCAGAGTCTATGGAGTTAGTGGCAGCAATAGAAGGGACAAACATTGCTTGCAAGCACGACATCTGCTTTATGAAAGAATATGGAATCTGGTAGCTTACTCAGCTGCTGACTTCTGCGCAATTACCTTTTTATAGATCTCAACGTAATTTTCTGCCATTATTTCCTTACTGAACATTTGCTCTACTCTGGCTCTACAGCTTTGTGGTGATATTTTCTCTGGCTGTGATTGGTTTTCTGACTCTGACCCGCCTTCAGCGCCACCGATCTCTTTCATAGCCTGCAGCATCTGCGCTTGTGTGTCGACAACTATGCCGCTACCTGCTGCCACTACCTCTGAAGCAGAACCTCTGTGGTTGGTGATAACTGGCGCGCCGCAAGCCATACTCTCGATAAATACCATTCCAAAAGGTTCCTCCCAGTTCTGCCAAAGCAGCAATGCCTTAGCGTGCGACAATAGCTCAACTTTGCCGGCGTGGTCGATTTCACCCAGATACTCAATCTGCTCACCGTCAATCAGCGGTTTTACTTGAGTCTCATAGTACTCTATGTCTGCCACGTCAATCTTAGCCGCGATCTTAAGTTTGAAATCAGTCTGTTTGATCAGTTTGCAAATCTCTGCCACACCTTTTTCAGGTGACATCCTGCCTAAGAAAGCAAAGTATCCTCTCTGGTCAGCAACAGGTAGACTCTCAGCCGCGGGGTACATCGACAGATCAATTCCATTGTAGACATTGCCCACCCAGTTTTGCTCAGGCATAGAGAGACGTTGGTTTAGTGAGATCGAAACATAGTTTTCCGCAGCTCTGTCCTGGTAGACGATTCGCTCAATCTCACCAGTGAGCGGGCCGTGCATTGTATTCACCATCGGTGGTTTAATATGATCTGCAAATTGTAAGATGCGCCACCCCACGTGGTCATGCACTATATCGGGCTTAATTTCAGCAATGTGCTTAAGTACATCCGCAAGTTTGTATATTTTATAGAAATCACGTAAATACTTTTTTTCTGGAGTGCCATAGTCGACTCTTAAAGCTCTATCTACCAAGGGGATTAACCGCGCAGATGTATGTGAATCTCCTGATGCCAGCAAAAAAACCTCATGGCCAGCAGCGACTTGTGCTTCAATGATGTTTCTGACAACCAACTCTGTGCCTCCGTACTTAATGGGGGGTACTTGTTCTTCGAGTGGGGAGATGTGTAATATTCTCATAAATATGACTATAGCACATAATTCGGTCTACATGATGTATAATAGATTATATATGGATACAGGGGAGCTCGTTTTTTATGTAGACATAGATGACACAATCGTAGATACAGCATTGCAAGTGATTGAATCAGTACTGAAAGAATTTCCAATGGCTAGCAAGTCTAGCGCCCTAGAACTAACCGCAAAATACTGGCAGCCGGCACATGTGCCTGAATTTCAGAAGCCCGAAATACTCGAATACATTAATTCCTGCCTGAATTCTAGTGATTTCATAGGCCGGATAAAACCAAGGGCCGGGGCTGCTGAAGAGGTGAGAAAATTGACTGAGATTGGCAATATTGTGGCCTACATCTCCTCGCGCTCGCATAAGCTGCAAGTTGTTACAGAAAACTGGCTGATTGATAAAGGTTTTCCAACTGCTGAGGTAGTCTTACGCGAAGATAGTGACATCAACCCAACCTGGAAGTTGGATTATATCCTGGATAAGACCAGGAATTCCCCGTTATGGGTAACTTCTGTCCTAATCGAAGATAATCACGAACTTGTTGATCTTTTACCCTCAAATGCAAATGTTATAGGTAGATCCAGCTTCGAGCTGTGGCTAATTGGCAGTCCCCCTAAACAACCCCTTGTACACACACCTGCACCTAATTTGAGATACTTCAGTTCATTATCAGATGTCTACGCTAAAATTTTCACAGGAGGATCCAATGCGTAAGCGTAAAATCTTTTTTTTATCACCCCATTCCGATCCGCTGGCGCCACTTGGAGAGGTTGATGCCGGCGGGCAATGCCTATACGAACTAAAGCTAGCCACTGAAATTGCCCGCCAAGGTAGATACGAGGTGGATATTTTCTGTGCGCGCAAGTACGGTCGAGCGCAAATTACCCAGGTGGTACCGGGTTTCAGAGTCATCAGAGTTGACTGCTCAACAGACGAATTCATCCGCAAAGAGGAAATGGAAGCCTATTTATCCGAGTTCACCAAGCAAGTCTGCGAATATATCAAGACAGACGGCCTTCCGCAGGTTCTACACGGGCACTATTGGGATGGTGGTAAAGCAATGATGATGCTCAGTCAAATGCCCAGCCTGCGCGGTGTCCCTACAGTATGGACGCCACACTCATTGGGTACAATCAAGCGGAGAAACTTTACCGGGATCAATGCAGAAGCCAGATATAATTTTATCCCACGTATCCTCTGGGAGAATTACGTGACCACTACAGCTTCTTCAATTACAGCCTCTACAGACCATGAAAAACAAATACTCGCCGAAGAATACTTAGCCCTAGAGAACAAAATCAAAGTCATCAAGCCTGGCTCCGACTATAGTCAAGCAGATTGTTGGGACACTGTTAAAGCTCGCAAAGAATTCAGATTGCCGATAAACGGCAAGATTCTAGTAACTGCTGGTAGAATGACGCAGAGTAAGGGTTACCACCACGCCATTGAGGTCCTTCATAAGTTAGTGAAGCGCAGAGGCTCGGCTATGACGAGCGATTATCACCTAGCAATTGTGGGCGGAACCAGAAATACAATTAACCCCGAAGAAAAGGAATACTTCGGTAGCTTAAAGAAGCTAGTATCTAAGTACAAACTCAGTAAGCATGTCACCTTTATCGAAGCAGTAGATAACACCCATATGCCTGCTGTTTATAGTTGTGCAGATATTTACATCGCTCTAGCAGAGGCAGAACCGTTTGGCCTGAGCATCATCGAGGCTATGTCTATGGGCTGTCTAGTGCTGGCGGCCGATAGGTTTGGACCACGTAGCATAATCTCCCATATGTCGGACGGCATTTTGCTCAATCCAACTGACTATGATGGCATCGCTTTAAAGATCGAATACATTTTCAAACAAAAGAAACTGCTGGAACAGATTAAGGCCAATGCTGCTCACACCGCCAAATCGCTCTACAGTTGGAGTAAGTCTGCCCAGGAGTTCATCACCATCTACGACCTGCTAATCAAAGGCAAAGCTGGCAACAAACGCAGACTAAGACCCCAGCCTTACTTCCTAACCAAGAACCTGGAGGTTTAGCTCATCATTTGCAGCCCACTTTCTCAATAGTTCCGTAGTTTATATACATCCTTCCAGTATATAGCCCAAAATTCATGATCTCCTTACAGGTCGACTTATGCGAGACTGAATACCTCTATCAACTGGCACTTAACACCATTTAAATGTTTGACAGTATCTATATCGGACTATAGAATCCAAACAAGTAAGCAGCTGATTTTATTTTTTACAGCGGTAAATATGAGTACGATTACGGGAGAATTTGGAACAGTAATTCATTTTGATGCATTGAGCAGTGCTTCTGCAAATTCAGAACCAGGAGAAGTTACACCCTTTATTCTGATCCCCGACGATGAACAGAGCTTGGCTGATCTAAATGATTTTATAAAAAAGTCACCACAACTAGCTTCCGATAGAAGAGCTATTTATACATTGTATAAGCCAGTAGATGTGGAAATCGCTGGGCAGTCCTTCAGTTATAGTATTTATCGACTTGCATTAAATAACGCTGTTAAACCTTTCGGTACAGAGTATAACCAACTTGTATCACATCTTGTTGCTAATACTGACGCAAGTAAAAAAACAGTTATATTTTTTGATTATGGAGACATACCTTACAGCAAAGTTAACTGGGCTGGAAAACAAGCAGTCAAAATGGGAATGCTGGCCGATGGGATATGGGCTGCTTTTAACCCAGACGGGCCTATGAATAAACTACTGGGGAATGTTTTTGGAAGACGAACCTTTATTATGGTACCTGCAGAGACAGCAAATGATCTTCTTGTAAATGATGACAAAGTGGCACGAAAGCAGCCCTATATGCGTGGGGAATATGCAGAAGCAATAGCTAGTCTTTCTGCACAATTGGACCCAAGTAAGCAAGAAAGAGATAAGTAAAGCCAATTTGCATAAAGATTGGGGCTGTGTTGATATTCGATTATTGCGCTACTTTAGTGCTATAATAGGAATATAATCTTCACTAGTCGTCTCATTGCATAATGGCACAATTACTCAAAGTGCTATTAGTTGGTCGTAACCAAGCTACAGCCAAGGCACTGACGGAGCTCAGCCCAAACCATAAATATCAGTTCACTGATACTGTCACTAATCCTATCTGGTGGCTATTTGACGGCGAGATGCATATGTATGCTGGCAAGCAGGACATCGGAGAATTTGACATCATCATCACTTGTTTCAGAGAGAAGTCCATACTGATCAGTAAGTACATCGCTACTGCGCAGCCAAAGCCCAGAGCCACCGTCGTCAACTCCAGAGAAAATGAATACTCAACTTCTAAACAAGTACAATATCTCGATCTTTATAGAGCAGGATTATCGTTTCCCAAGACTATCTGTGCCCACTCAGTAAAGAACTTGGAAGAAATTCTACGTGGTAATGACCGTTTTAAGTTTCCGCTGATTGTTAAATCAAATACAGACTGCCAAGGTAAAGACAATTATCTCTTCAAATCCTGGCAGCAAATGGCCAATTTCTTTGCCCAAAATGACGCCCAAGACTACATAATCCAAGAATACATCCCCAATAGCTTTGATTACCGGGTGTTCATCTTTGGCGAAAACTACTGTGTGTCCAAAAAAGTAAGACTGGCAGGAGAAGGGCACCGCAACAACGTCGCCTTGGGAGCAGTGGAGTCAATTGTAAGTGATTTAGATCCCGTTATCATCAAAGACTGCTTTGCAGCGGTCAAATCTGCCGGGGTGAGCTTGGCTGGGGTAGATGTAGTGGTTGATGAGCAGTCAGGAAAGCACTACATACTAGAGGTAAATGTTAATAACCCAGGAATCACCCTCAACCAGAATGAAACCCACGAAGTCAAAGTGCTGTTTAAGAGTATTTCCCAGCTGCTTGAGAGGAACTGATTAATCTGACCACTTTATCCCTGCCACCGCTCTAGAGAGAGTATCAAACATCGTTTGCTCACTTGCTTGAATGGTTATTACATACTCAATTTCCTTTGTTGCGTGCTTGGGATAGGCTGCAGTCATTTCAAAATTGTTTCTGCAAACTGTCATAGTGCTACCAGCAACAACAGCGCTTACGTAACCAGGAGCCGCTAGTTCGCCATCATTGCCCACACATGACCCTCCCTTGCCCAGAATTTCTGGCTTGCCATAAGACACTGTAATTCTGTTTGATTCCGGCGAGGAGTCAATACTTTGTTGGAATACAACTTCACCTAATAAGTACTCAGACATATCTGGATCATTTGGAACCTGCTTTCTCTCAGGTGCCTGTTTCATAGTGAAGGCTCCGGGGAGTTCAATAGAAAAATGCCCTAAATCAGATGACAAAGTGACTGTGTTGTCGTCAATCACTTGTGCCAATTTTTGTGCATTATTATTTGTCATAACCAAAACTGCCAAGATGCCCAAACCTATGAGTACTACTAGCGCTGTTACTACCAAAAGTCCAAAAGCTAAAGATTTTCTACTTGTTTTCTTTGCAATCATTTGATGAATATTAGCACTTGGCTGCTATAAGTAAAGTGACTTGAATCAACATGCACTAGCCAAAGATTAAGGGAAGCAGGACGATAAGAGCGGGAATTAGAATAAACCCTGCTATTAAGCCAGCCGAAACTTGAGCCGCGGCATATTTACTGTCTAGTTTTGCTAGATCGGCAAATAAGATTGAATTGAAACCAAAGGGAGCAGTAGAGCAGATTATCACAATGATGGCGTCCAGTGAGCGCAGGTTGAACAGCAGCACAAATAATACGCCAATAGCTAAACCTAGACCGAATCTCAAAAATGCGCCAACTAACACCAGCTTCTTGAAAACTAGTTCGGGCATGAACTTTAGGCCAACAGCGATCAAAATTGCAGGCGAAACCATCCTCCCTGCTAGCGCTGAAGTCTCAGTCAGAAATTGAGGCGATTCCACTTGCAAGCCTCTCAGAATCATCGCCAACACAAAAGCCCAGAGTGGTGGGGCTAGCAGTATTTTGCGGATAATTAGTTTTCTATCTGCCTTACCAGAGCCTAATGAAAGCGCGATAGCGTATACAATTGACACAGTAATTATGGCGTTGGCGGCGTCGATTACTGCAAGTCTAGCAAGGCCGTCGGCGCCGAAGCCTCTCTCGATAAAAGGCAACACAAACCCTGTATTCATGATCAGGACTCCAGTGAGCATAGCACCAAAAGTTTGCTGTGGTAGCTTCTTTAACAGATTTCTGCGCAGTAGTAATACAATCATCGAGAGGGTGATTACCATCACTAGTGGTAGTAGCAAGAGTTTGATCATTTCACCTGAAAGATTTGCCCTCATAACCGTGCTGAAAATGAAACCAGGCATGCCGACATAAAATATCATCTTCAATATCACGCCGCCGTCATCAGCTGTCAGGATTTTAGCTCGTTTAAGGGTATAACCAGCAGCAAATAGCAATAAAACCGGCAGAAAGTTAGCAAAGATTTCCAGCATAAGCGATTATAGCAAAACTACAAGATCAATAGTATTGCGGCGCTTTGAATGGCAGAAGGGATAAGATAACTGCTGGCACATAGAGACTAGTGCGTGTGATCGCGTCGCCAGTTAGAATGCCTACAGCGCCATTACTTTGCTTCGTATTTTTAATACCAAACACAATGTCATCCGCCTCTCCAAACTCTTTCCCTTGCCTAACTAGCTCAGCAATCTTTACTGGTAGATAAAAAGATGCGCTGCGGCCTCGTCCCAGTTTGAGCCCTTTGTCAGATCCGTCCCGAAAGCCGCTGACCACCCAGGCAAAGGCCAGCATGCCGTTGTCAGTTTCTTCTAGGCCACCCTCGATACCGATGTAGTAATCGGCGCCAGCAAACTGCTCGCTAGCGGCCTTGACTCTGTTTTGCGCACCTTGCAAAGTCTCTAGCTGGCCCATAGGTTGGTCAGGAACTCCTGATGGAACTGACACGCCCGTTATCTCCAGCTGCCCGAGTTCGTCATTCTTGAAAAGTTGTTCAAACCCTTGCCTGGCAGCTTCTATCTTAACTGGATTTTGGGAGGCGACAATTATCTTAGACATAATTCAATCTCTATTTTTTAACAGATTCACTCTCCGCCACCAACAACTCAAGCGCGTACTTGGTTAGCAAGTTGCCAACTTGGCTAAATCCATGCCCTTCACCTTCCAGGATTTCGAGCCTAGAGTGGGGCAAGCGCTTATGTAATTTATAAGAGGCTGATACCGGCGCCACCATGTCGTTGCGGCCGTGTAGGAGCGTGATAGGAATATTCTGGAGTTTAGCTGAGTTCGCAAGTAACTGTCCTTCCTCTAGGAAGAAGTCATGTGCTGCATAGTGAGCAAATATCCTGGAGTAGTTAAGTAAATCTTCATCGATGTCTTCGTCTTTTAAAGCAGCTGGCTTCTGCCCAACTAAGTTGACGGCGTATTCATAATCGATAACTATCTTGACCGCTTCGTTTATCCTGAGCGCGTCCCTTGAGGCGAGCTCGTCTGAGAGTATGGCAAATATCTCGCTAGTAGAATGCGTATTCTTACCCCCAAGCTTTGCAATCCGCTGCAGTCTCTGCTCCCACAGCTCAGGATACATGCTGCCGGTGGCGTTGGTACTAAATATCCAGCGGTCAGCTTCACTATCAGCTAAAAACGGGCTTCTAAGTAGCATCCCACGCACATTTTCAGGGTATTTTTCTGCATAGGCAAGACTCACAGATACACCCCAACTGCCTGCCACCATGTACCAACTGGTGATACCCAGCTCCCGTCTCAAGTTCTCCATATCTTCGACAAGTAGCTCGGTGTTGTTATCCTGCAGCTCGCCCAAAGGCAGACTCTTACCACAGCCTCTCTGGTCGAACTGGATCACCATAAACTTCTGCAGATCGAATTTCTCTAGTTGGCTTTCTTTACTATAGCTACCAGGACCGCCATGGACATTGACCACTGGAAGACCTTCCGGATTACCGCTGAGCCCATACCAAATCTTGTGGGTCACCTCAGACGCTCCTTTGCTCTCTATAAAGCCTTCTTTAATCAACTGTTTTCTTGTCAGATCAGACATAGTGTATGTTAGCATCAATAGTATTAACCAACAACCACCCTTAATCGTGAGCAATTTGCCGCCAAAACTTTTTTTTATCGTCAATCCGCAAGCAAGTGGATTTGATACTGGGCTAGAGACCCTGCTAAAAGAAAATTTTGACGGTTCTGACTACGAATTGGCCTTCACTGAGAAGCTAGGTGATGGAACTAGACTCGTGGCTGAATGCGTTGAACATTTTTCTGCTAAACAAAGGTCCATGATCATTATTGCCTGCGGTGGTGACGGGCTGGTTTGCGAAGTCCTGGCTGCGGCGGCAGAGTTAAGTATCGCAGATTTAGGTGTAGGAGTATTGGTAGTTCCTATTGGCACCGCCAATATTTTTGCTGAAGAAGTTGGGGCGACAGGTAATATGGGAGCAGTAATTGCCAGGCTTAAAGAGCTGGTCAAAGGTGACTCCTTGGCCGCAGGAAGACTAGTAGATCTGGCCAAGGTAAATGGGAAATTCTTTGCATTGAGGCTCAATATCGGGCTTTTTGCCCAGACTACCACTGGCAACAATGCCGGGCTAAAAAAACGTTGGGGAAGGTTTTCATATATATTTGCTTTCCTAGAGAATTTATTCCGAGGTAATAACTTCAAGGTCCGCCTTCAATTTATTGACGAACGGGGTAGACATAGGCGCAAGCGCTTTAGCTGCCGGAGTCTTACCGTGACAAATACTGGCGCAACTGGCATCGCAGGACTCCCGTTAAGTCAGCAAATACGAATTGACGACGAGCTGCTTGATGTAATTATATTTCGCAGATTGTGGCTGACGGATATTTTCAGTTGGCTACTGAAGATCATTCTGCGCCAAAAGCGGCCAGCTACAGCCAGCAAGCACTACCAATGCCGGAGCATTTCAATTGCTCTGCGCCACAAAACCAAAGTAGAGGTAATTGTCGATGACAACTTAGTTTCAGGGACTATGTTCGCTATTGAAGTTGTTCCCAGAGCTGTAAAAATACTAAATTGACGCTATACTAGATTATGAATAAAAATATACTTCTAGGTTGTGGTTGTGTGGTGCTAGTATTTGTCGCGTTGACTATTTGCGCAGCAGCTGCAATTATTATCACTAATATGTCCCTAAATAACT
This sequence comes from uncultured bacterium, assembly GCA_937876695.1. Lineage (GTDB taxonomy): Bacteria > Patescibacteriota > Dojkabacteria > CALFHW01 > CALFHW01 > CALFHW01. Next base: position 14,652 of record CALFHW010000161.1, on the reverse strand, counting down.
CTGTAAACAATTTGCCAACCCCAGTGAATACCCCTGATAGCGTTACACCTACAGAGCCAACACCTCCCGTTTCTCCAGTTGACCCCAATGGTGTGGTGGACCCTGGGCAAATTGAACCACTGTTTATCCCTGAAGTTGAGATTCTAGAGGCTGTTACTGCTAGATTAAGTCAGAAGAGTTGGCAGGGTGGTGCTATAGACATGCCCATCTCGGCTGCCGAAATAGACAATTCGTTGCTTGCCAAGGCGATAAATAACGAACGCGAACGAGAAAGTAGGCAGCGCATCCCAGATTCGTTACAGTCTTTATTCATAGGCGGTCAGGCTGAAGCTGAGATAAAGCAGCTTATTTTTACAGCTTATGATGAGTACGTCAGTTTTCTCGAAACGCAAGGGGTAAACGCAGCCTATATCGCAGAGTTTAAAAATAGGGCGCTACCTAAGGAAGCTTCCAGATTCGTATACACCGCTAATAACCTAGCCGGCCCGCCCGCTTATACCGAGAAGTACGACGGGGCAGGGGATGATTATGGGCAAGTGATGATCAGGTTCAATGCTAGGCACTTTTATAACCAGTACACAATTGCTAAGTCCTCAAAGCTCTATACAGGTGCTGATGCAGATAAATCATACCGAGATATGGGTATCAGATTTTTGGCCTACCATGAGTTTGGGCACGCTTTGCAAAGAGCTCACGCCAATGTAAATCTGCCAGCAGGGGAGAAGACGCGAAAATCCTATACTGACGCGCTGCTAGCCAGCGGTAAATCGCTGATGTCGGCAGATGATAACAATTGGAAATTTAAGTGGGGTCCTAGTTATCTAGACAACCTGAGCAACCAAATCGTCAGTGAAGAGAGGCAATCAGACAGCATCGCCTTTGCTGCTCTACAAAGTAAATACAAACTATCTGGTTCGCAAGCAAGCGGGCTACATGCAGCGTTCTTCCACAGGCTCTCTGCAGCGAGGGATATCGTCAACAGATCTCTACCGACATTAAACCGTCAAAACCCTGACTTCGACCTCACTCAAACCGGCACCGCACTTGTTAAAGCTATCGCTCAAAAGTACCCTACTAGCAGCCCTGAGAGAACTGCGCTGACTTCCATGCTCTACAGACTCGACGCGCTCCCTTCGTATGCTGGCTATTTCAATCCCATGAGCGAGTCCGAGCTACAAAAGCTTTGGGGTCTACTTAAAATTTAGAATTAATTATGCTCAAACTCATTAAAAAACATAAAAATAAGTTAATTTTCTCGGTAGTGGTCATCTTGGGGGTGGTATTGCTGTCAGTATTCTCAACCTACAACGCGCAGACAGCGCGCCAAGCTCTGTTAGCAGATCTGCCCAGAGTCACCGTCAGCAAAAGCAATTTAGAAAAAGTTGTCTATACCAGCGGTACAATTGAAGCCGAAAATAAAAGAGTAGTTGTGGCACCTCTAAGTTCCGAGGTAAAAGAAGTTTTGGTAACCGCAAATGAACAAGTAACCAAAGATCAAGTGCTATTTAAACTCAAGAGCAAAAATCAATTCAACAAAGAAGTGACTACTGAGGTTAAGTCCCCAATCACTGGTAAAATAACCGCTACATCTGTCCAGGTAGGCGATTTAGTGGCCGCAGGTCAATCTGTACTTGCCCAGGTAGCAGACTTTTCGAGTCTCTATATAAACGCCGAGGTCTCCGAGGCGGAAGTAAATCTGTTGAAGCTCGAGCAAAATGCGAGAGTAGAGATAAAGTCTCTGGCAAATTTGAAGACAACAGGTAAAGTGAGCTTTATTGCGATTGCCCCCGTGCCGGCAGCGTCCGGGTCAGCTAGTGGGTATCAATTCAAAGTCCGCTTCAATGAGGTACCTGAAGGTGCCAAAATAGGTTTGTCAGCAAATGTAGAGATTGTCTACGACCAGAAAATAGGAGTTCTCGCGCTAGACGATAGCTACATCTATCGCAGAGATGGAAAGAGTTATGTGCAGAAGGTGTTTGCAGCTGACACTGCCAATACCATTGAAACTATCGAAGAAGTGCTGGTCGAGTCCGGCTTTAATGGAGAGACCTCGGTAGAAATCACGGGCGGTTTGCAGGAAGGTGACAGGATTATTCTGCCAGACGAACAGATTAGACAGCAAAGAGGCCAGCTAAATTTCTTCGGTGGCAACTAGATTTAGACTACACTGCCATGATCGAGCTAAAAAACGTCACTAAAGAGTATGGAGAAGGGGAAAACGCCTTCCAAGCGCTCAAAGGCATTGAGCTAGATATTGCCAAAGGCGAGTTTATCTCAATTATGGGACCTTCAGGTTCAGGCAAATCCACATTGATGAATATCCTAGGGGCTTTGGATAGACCTACTGGAGGCCAGTACCTGCTCGATGGGCAGGATGTCGGCTCTCTTGATGACGAAGAATTGGCAGAGTTTCGCAACAAACGAGTGGGGTTTATATTCCAGCAATTCAATCTCCTACCCAGGACTTCAGTATACGACAACGTCTCACTGCCAGGGCTTTACGGAGGCCTTCCGCAGCTCGACCGCAGGGTAAAAGAAGTACTAGAAAAAGTTAACCTACTAGATAAAATTCAGAACAAATCGAATCAACTCTCGGGTGGGCAAATTCAAAGAGTGGCAATTGCCAGAGCGCTGGTGATGGAGCCCTCCATCATCATGGCAGACGAACCTACCGGCAACCTGGATAGTAAAACTTCCCACGAGATTATGGAGATTTTGCAAGATCTGCACGCTCAAGGGAATACGATAATTCTAATCACTCATGAAACTGATATTGCTAGTTACGCCAAGAGGCAAATCCGCTTGAAGGACGGGGAAATTTTCTCAGATAGTAATAATAAAGATAGCGACTCAAAGCAATGAAGAAAATTCGGCTGATTATAAAACTCGCTGTTGTAGGCATTATCACTAATAAAGTCAGGAGTTTCCTAACGGTGCTAGGTATTGTGATCGGAATTGCAGCCGTAATTGCGCTACTAGCTCTAGGTCAAGGTGCCCAGCTAGCTATCTCAAGCTCTATAAACTCACTGGGTAGTAATTTAATAGGAATAATTCCAGGAACTACTTTCAGAGGGCCTCCGGGCACCTCCACCAATGCCGAAATCGGACAGAGGGAATACGATTATATCAATAGCGCTACCCGGTTTCCCACTGTTAGCGCCGCCTCACCTGTAATTACCGACTTTGCAACTCTCAGAGGCGCGGAGGAAGAGATCTTTGCTGAGGTCAATGGCGTAAATAGCAATTTTACCGAGATTCAATCTCTGGAACTTGAGCAGGGTAGGTTTTTCAGGGAGGCGGACGTCGCGGCTAGCAAAAACGTAGCGGTGATTGGCCCTGATGTGGCTGCTGAATTGCTGTCAGAAATACAGAGCGATGAGATATTAGGCCAAGAGTTGATAATAAGGAATATACCATTTCGGGTGGTGGGACTGCTCAAGAGTAGAGGTTCTGCGGGCTTTTCCAATCAAGACCTGGAGGTTTATATTCCCTATAGCACAGCTAGCACAAAAGTATTTAATAGGGATAACTATTCCCAGATTTTAATCTCCGTTAATGACGCTAAACTGAGCGATGCCACAGTAATCCAACTGGAAGAAAAATTGTCAGCGTTTAAGGGACTGGAGCTGGAAGATAAAGACTTTACTGTTTATACCTCAGATGACATCTTAGCTACAGCCTCGACAGTTACTAGTATTTTTACTACTTTGCTAGCAAGTATTGCTGCTATATCTCTGATTGTGGGCGGTATTGGGATCAGCAATATCATGTTAGTCTCGGTTACCGAGCGCACCCGAGAGATTGGCCTACGCAAAGCTATTGGGGCTAGGGAAGGGGATATCCTCTCGCAATTTCTACTGGAATCAGTCATGCTGACGGTGCTAGGTGGGTTCATCGGCATTGCCTTGGGAGTGTTGTTGGCAGTTGGTGTTGGGCAACTTGCAGGCATTCAGGCCCAGATCAGCTTCGATATAGTTGCACTTGCAACCTCAATTTCAGCGCTAGTAGGAGTTATCTTTGGTTACTTCCCTGCCTTCAAAGCAGCTAAGCTGGACCCTATTTCAGCTCTGCGGTTCGAATAATCCTTTAAGGTTGTTTAGTTATTGGTGCTATCTATTGATTAAGCGATATAAATAATATATAATAAGTATATTATGATGAAATCGTTTATAGTCGCTTTACAAACACAATTATCCTTAGTGATCGGTTTTGCCTTGTCACTAGTAGTAAGCTATTTCTATATAATCGCGGGCGACGCTCGGTTCCCGGTAGAAAATCCCAATGTCATGTGGTTTGGTTTCCTGACGAGCAGCATTTTGTTTGGATTGGGCACGTATTTAGCCCGTAAATACCCTCAAGCAACTCCAATGAACCTTCGCGAAGGCGCTGTGTCTGTCTTCCTAACCTGGGTATTTGCTGTTACCATTTCAGCTTGTGTATTCGTGCTTGCTGGTTTTCCGATCCCAAACGGGGATTTTTCACTTATCCGCAGCTTTATTGACGGTGTATTTGAGTCCATATCAGGCTATACCACTGCCGGCGGTAGCATTCTGCCAAGTGTAGAAGTCTTCCCCAGGAGCGTGCTGTTTTGGCGATCATTCACCCATTTCCTAGGTGGTATGGGCATGGCCTACATGGCAATTACACTGCTGCGTGGGTTCCGATTCAAACGAGAGACTATCATCAATGCCGAAGCAGAGGGCCCTAATTACACCAAATTCGACGATGAACCTTCTGCTATCGAAGCAGGAGTGGACTTTCTAAAGATCTACAGTCTACTAACACTGGTGTTATTTCTTTTACTGGTGATTTCGGGTGCTTTGTTTAGAACAACCGGATATTCTACATGGTATGACGACGTGTTTGACTCCGCCACTCACTCCTTCTCAGTTATGGGCACAGGGGGATTTGGCACCTACGATGCTAGCGCGGGGCTGCCTATTAGCGAGAATGGCGTCAACGTTGTTGGCGGCTTACGAAATCCAGTCTCCGAATGGATAATTGCTATCTTCATGTTTATCGCTGGTAGTAACTTAGCACTCTGGTTTGTGCTGATTTATAAGAGAAGAGTCCGCGACTTCTTCGCCAGCAAGGAACTTAGGACATACACTGCAGTTGTAGTCTTAATCACTATTGGCATCTGGTTAATTCTACTGGGTAATAACAGCTATAGCTCAGCCATTAACGCGCTTAGATATGCCTTCTTCAATGTAACTACTATCATATCCACCACTGGCCTTGCCACTACAGACTTCACTACCTGGCCGACGGCAGCAGAAGGATTGCTATTTATCTGCTATTTGATTGGCGGCATGGTGGGATCGACCGCTGGAGGACTAAAGGTGCTGCGCTTCATGGTGCTTTACAAATACGTAGTCAACAAAGTCAGAAATCTACTTCAGGGCAAACATATCACCCGTTTCCAAATTGATGGAGTTACTTATGACGAATCTAGCAGTGGACTGATTATGGCCAATATCGTGCTCTATTTCATGGCCTTTATGCTGGGAGCAGTGCTCATTATGCTTACTAGCTCCAATATTACCTTAATCGACGGCACTAAGTCAGCCGCCGACTTTACCTCCGCGGTCACAGCCTCTATCGCCAACCTCGGCAATATCGGTCCCGCCGTAGAAATCGGCAATATCAACGCCGGTCCTACAGGCAACTATTTTGCTTACAGTGAAGCATCGAAGCTAGTGATGTCCGGTTTGATGCTAATTGGCCGCTTAGGGATTGTCACTATCATCACTTTATTCATCACCAGACGCGGTATGGATAGCTATGATGACTCGATAGAAGGGGTACATTTCGACAGTGATGAGCCTCTATTACAGAAATAAACTTTATTTTTACTAACTAACAATGAATATACTTTTGTTTGGCATGATGGGTTCGGGGAAAAGTTCGGTGGGCAGATTGCTGGCCGAGAAGTTAGGGTATCGTTTTGTTGAGCTAGATAAACTAATTCTCAAGCACACAGGCTATGAGAGTGTGCAGGCAGTGTTTGCAGATAGGATTTCTATCTGGAAAGAGGCTGAATTAGAACTGTGTAAAGATCTATGCAGCTCAGACAATCAAGTGATTGCCTGTGGCGGTGGTTTCCTAGACAACGAGCTGAACCTTACATACTTTGCCGAAAGTAAAGTGGATTACGAAGCAGTCTACCTGTATTGTAATGAGAAATTGTTGGCACAAAGGGTGCATATCAGATCCAAATTAGCTGCGGGCAACATCTCTGCGCCAGCCAAAGTCACCAAGCATAGAATCACTAAGAATATCGCCGGCATATTTCCACAGCGAGATGCAAAATACAGGCTACACGCAGACCACGTAGTATCTACAGAATCTTCAGATCTTGAGGAAACTTGCCAGGAGATTATGGCACTACTTCCTAGGGATGGAGACCAAACTTGGGTAAAAAGTCTGTAAAATCTCCACAGGCTTGTCACAATAACCCTTATAATGGTCACTATCTGGCAGTCTTATCCCTACCGCAAATACTAAATGGGTGATATCATGAATGCGAAATAACAATACTTACCATATAGAGTGGATCTAGAAAGAGCAACTACGAAAGAATTAGCAATCCGTATGATTGAGAGGAGAATGGAGTCGTTAGAGATGCAGGGCAAAGCAGGCCCAAATTGCACGCTTGATATTACAGACGCCACTGAAGACTGGTGCCTTGGTCAGGTAGATATCCCTATGGACCAGCTCTCTGACATGCTTGGTCTTGATACAAGCCACAGGAGCGCTTCGCAATATGAAACCATTTGCCAAATGGTCGCTACCTTACTCGCAGGGGACTCAGAAAACAACCTGCTGCATAAAGATAATTTACCCGCACCTTTCGCTGTTACTAGTGAAATTAGAATAGGTAAAAAAACTATAATTCCTTTTTCCCAAAGGAGCGGTCTAACCCAAGCCTTTATGCTTGATTCCTACTTCTTGACCAGTCTGAAACATTATCAAATCCTGGTTGAAGCTTACGCTAGAGAGGGTAAACATCTACCTGAAATGGATGAAGGTGACTTTTCTGTGCAGACAGTCAGTAAATTTAACCCAGAGACAAATGCATATGAATACTTTGCCAGAGTTAATGCTTTACTCGTGACTAACGGCCCTAAATTTGCCGATCCAGATAGTTATGTTGGACAGAGTATTGAATTTGGAAGGCTTGCTCTAATCGAACCAATATTACCAGAAAACATTTTTTTTTCTTTATCTCAAGAAATTGCAGAAAAGATACTTTTACTCTCTTCGACTCAGGAAATTGCAAAAAAGATGTTTCTACCTACGTGGAGGCATACCTTTATGGAACTCAAAAAAGTATTGAAATATGCAGATATATGGGGGTTCGACATTCGCAAGCACGCAGCTTTTATTGAAGTACAGAATATATTTATCCCCACTTCCGCCACTCCGACAGAAATGAACCTATTAGATATTGGCAAGTATGGTTTCAAAGATCGAGTACAGCTCACAGGCGCCATAAATAAGCAACGTGAGTCAATAGCATCATCCCCCCTGGCAAAGAAGCACTTACTACAGTCGCTACTGGGTGATAAACCAGTAGCGCTGCTGGCCGAGACTGACCCCTTACTGGAGAAAACTCCTGAGGATTATCTGAGTATAGTGAGATCTGGAAGGCCTGGTGTCTACATTGAATATGATCACGAAAATGACAAATATGTATTCTGGTGCTTTGCAGGCCATCTCGAATCAAGAGTGTATGATCCAGGCACCCCAGAAGTGATGCGTAAAGAGCTAGTACTAGCTAATCTCACTTATACGCAGTTAAAGGCAATTGATTGGGGATTAATTGGCATCGATGGTTTTGATGATCTTAGCGACCGCGAATTGAGGCTAGCGATAATGGCAAAGCTAGAACAGGGGGAAGATCTCAATCTACTTCTGGAGAAATTTGAGTTTAAACTGCTTTGTGGTATCGACTATGCGTTTGCAGGGGATATCGGCAGGAAAGAGGACATTAATGCAAATAATTTGCAATAAGGTACTAGCGAGATACTAGGCTGATTAGCTTCTTAGGGATTCAGCTTACAGCTCTTGCAGACGCCGAAGAACTCCAGTGAGTGGCTGGTTATAGTCACTCCTTCTTCTTTTTCGATCTGCTTCTCGCTGCTGTCGAGCTGCTCGTCAAAGTGCACCGGAGTGATGCCAGCGCACTCGGTGCAGACGAAATGATGATGATGGTGCTGCTCGCCTCGTTCTAGCTCGTAGCGGTTGTACCCTTCTAATAAACTGACAACTTTGACGAAACCTTCCTTGGATAGCAATTCGATAATTCTGTAAACGGTCGACTGGTCTAGCTTGTCACTACTTGTTTTATCTGCTAGCCTAGATACTCGCTCGTATATATCTGCTATCACTAAAGGTCTATCTGCATTATCGAGTACCTCGAGCACCAGCTCGCGATTAGCGGAGCTTCTGTAGCCTTTATCTTTGAGGTTTTGCTGGATTTGTTTGATTATATTGGACATATTCCAATTATACTATATGCAAGAATATTTTCCCGACTTATGCCTGAAACTACCAGATTATTCCTGGGATTAGAGCCTGAAATAGCCCATAGTGCGGTATAATGTGTGATAGTAGAAAGGAGGAGACGTTATCAAAGAGTATAAATATATATTATTAGGGGAAACACACATGTCAGACAAGAAAACTAACTCAGCCGAAGCCATCAAAACCAAAGTTAACGCAGCTAAAGAAGCTCTAGAAGCCAGGATCGACGTCGTCGTAGCCAGGGCATTAAAAGAAGCTGAAGAATCCCGAAGGGCTAAGAACTAGATACTATCTCCTGAAATTGACCTTGGCTGATGCCATAATCTCATCGCAGACTTGCTTTACGCCTTGGCAATTGGCGATGAAAAGCCCTTGTTCATTTGGTGTGGAGAAGATCGCACCAAACCCGCATGGAGCCTGCGCGTCACTGCCTGGATTGCCTTGGCAAAACTCGTCACTGACTCTATTTGTGTAGTCATAACCAGTTGCGCTTGACTGCGAATTAAAGCTATAAATGCTGCCTAAATTGCTGTCGGTGCTGACCAAATTCAACTCACCATAAGTTAGATAATCCTCCAGCCCTGGAGGCATGAAGAATCTAAACCTATAGTTACTACCCGTAACTGTCACCTCGTTTGCACCACTACCGACTACCTGCACATACTCTGCTAGGCTAAGCTCAATATCTACACTGGCAGACTCCTGACGTAATTCGATATTTACTGGTCTCAACGTAGGGGCGCTAACAACAGGCGCGTCTTGCGTCCCAGTATTCTGAAATCCCAGTAACACGATTATTGCCACAAAGATTGTCACCACCGCTGCCACAACTAGTAATACCAATTTTTGATTTCTATCCTTCATAGGCAATTGTAGCTACTTTTGCAACACTTTGCCAAAAATATAGCAATCCTCGCCATAGTTTTGTTTTTTAAGCAGAAATTGTTCAGTAAACCCCATCTTGGCATAAAAACCAATTGCCTGATAGCGTACCAGACTCCAACACCAGATTTTCAGGAGATTTCTGTCCAATGCATATTCTTCTGAAAACCTGAGCAAATCTCTCCCCCCACCTTTAGCTTTGGAGACAATATACTTGACCTGCAGGCTCTGGTCATCGACATCGAGGATAACCACTCCCAATAGCTCCCCGTCTCCTCTAATAACAAAGCATTGATTGTTGTCTATATGATTAGTTACGCCATCAATGTCAGAAAACTTATAGTTCTCGGTGTCCAAGCACTGCAATAGTTCAGATACAGCAGTGTTATCAGTTGGAAGGGCAGATTGAACTAAATGTCTTTCGTCTGTCTTAGCCATAACTTCTTTATAAAAGATAATGATAGCGTAGACAATAAAAAGCCTGCAGTTGGCACAATTGCATTTACCCAAGGATTGACTTGTAACACTAGCCCAAAGTAAAGCGCCAGCGTCAAATAGGTGAGTAGGGCAATGCAGACTTTCCTAAATAGACTCGTCTCCCACTTCTTTTCCAACTGCACTCTGGCATTGCGCGCCTCAATTTTGGAGATTCGTTCTTCTAATCTGCCCAGCTCATTAAGTTCACTCATTCTCAATTATACAAGAAATAGTCTAGTGCGCCATCTCAATATCATCTTTGAAGAACCAGTTTGGATCCATTTCTGGATAAAGGCCAAAAAACTCAGTACTCGCATCTACAAAGAATGCTATAGCTGCAGGTATCATCCTACGAGGTAATCTCTTGATAGCATCCTTTAAAGTGTACAAATTCATAGGGAACATCTTAAAGTTAGGCATATTTCCTAGTGGCAACATACCACCAAAAATAACCGATGCATCGTACATCTTCTTGACTACTGCAGTGATTCGCTTGCCCACGTTCTCCAATGTGCCTTCATTATACATTTTCTTCACTCTGTCCAAAGCTACAGTCAACGCTGCTTTATTTGCAGCGAAGTTATCAAAAGAGGTACTCATCATCCCAAAGGCGCTATAGGTAGCTGCATCAATCACTTGATTGCGCATAAATGGCGACATGTCTTGCGGCAACACAGTCTCAATACTGCCTACAGCCATCTTGGCCACTCCTTCTACGTATGGGACGCATAAGGATTGGAAGGGTAGGGTTTTCATAATGTCCGTAAGTTCAGGGCCTATCGCTGATTCCCAGTTGTGAACATTGGTTAAATGTGAAAAGATATCTCCGGATTCAGCAACTCTCGCCCGAATTCCCTTCTTTGGGGCTTCAGGTTTATGTGCGTCCGCTGCATTGAATACCGCTTCCATACCGACCGCTATTTCCCCCAATTTTTGATCCTGGGTATCAATAACCTCAGGCATATGTGCGTGTTTAAGGTGCCTGGTGGAAGAGTCAAAAGAATTATAGACGACTTTCATAGCCCTCTGTACACGCCCAAATAGAGCATCTTTAATGTTTGGCGCTAATGAATACTCCTGCTTCAAAGCACTTAAGGTAGCTGGATAATTTTTAAGGTTAAGAACATCCATCAGAACTTTGCCAGTAGACACTTCATCATTGCCAGCAGCTCTTTCCAGTCTGGCTATAGCCACCGACATTTCGGCTGCAAACCCTCCCATCATCCCCACCTGTGTGAACGCATTAACTCCATCGAGTATACTCAGGACTTCAGTCCCATGACCGCTGGATTTCTGCATTACTGCCAACCTCGGCCCAAAATCAGCTCCCACAAAAGCGCTTTCTAAGACAGGGATACCCTTAGTGATCTTGCCCAAGGTGTCGTAGTAACCAGGAATAAAACCTAAGCCGGTCAGTCCGAAATTATTGGGTACATATGATTGCAAGATAGACATCACGTCTTTGTCAAAACCACCATTTCCATCGGAAGCAATCGCTCTACACAGTGGGCTAAGCACACTGGTAGACACCAAAGTCGTGAGCAACGGACCCAAGGTATTTGCCAGAATGACAATAGTCTTTAAAGCGTCGGTCCTAGACATATGCTCAAATTCGATAGAAGAAACAGCGTCTAGCACGGCGGCAGTATCTGTTTCTCCCCCTTCGCGTAGAGATTGGATCAAAGCACCCACATTCTCATGTTCAAATTGCAGTAGTTTATTCTCAATATCTGGCAACAATTCTGGCTTTTCTAAACGTACTTTTTCTAGAAAATCTTCCAATTCATCTGCACTTACCCCAGGTGTTACCGACTGTTCCTTCATGAATTCACTTATTAGACCTTTTTTTTGCGCAATAACAAAGTCCGAAACCTCTGTGATAGTGCCAATATCTCGAACTGCCAGCACTGTTTCCTCTAGGTTATGCCTTAGATGTGTACGTCTCTGTTCTCCTCCGACCAAGTATGCAACCCCAGTAAATGCCGAAATCCTAGCGTAATCACCCGTGGTAATGCCTCCCTTTACGAAGCCATTAGTTATACCCCAGGCAGCTACGATGGAACCCACTATGTCCATCAGTGCATTATCTTCCAACTCCAATCCATGCTCATTTTTTACTTCCTCGGCAACTGCATCTGCAACGTCCATAATGACATCTAGCTGTTTCTCAGGACCAGCACTATCGTCAGCATTAGTAAGTATGTCAATAACTTTTTTATTTCTCGGGAAAAGCATAGCTTTCTCTTCACCTTTTTGATTTGTAATAGTCTGCATCTCCAGCCCTAGGGTAGAGAAATTTTGGGCGACTACGTCGTTGATTTTCTCCATTGGTATTTGCGATTCAGTAGCGGCGCCATTTGCACTCTCTGCCCAATTCGCCAGACCTTGAAACAATGGATTGCTTCCTAAAGCTACAGCTCCTGCGACGGCACCACCTCCTAGAAACCACCTGCGAGATACAACTTTGCCTTTAAAATTACTATCAGCAGCTCGTGGACCTTGAGCAGAATCAACAATGTCCCTAAGCAGTTCATATGGATCAATCTGATCTCCCTGCTCAGGTATATCGATTTGTTTATCTGGAATTAGAGCCATATATAATCACTAATAACTTATTTATAAGCACAATACTATTCCTAGTGACCTGTTTTTGTCAAGGAGAATTTGCTTAATGTAAATTAGTTAGTTGACGAACAAGAATGCTATAATTTACTATGATTTTCAAATACCAGCTGACAAGTACATTCCTTAATGCAATTTCCGAGTTTTACCGATTGCACGGCGCAATCTACGCTATGGGTGAGACACTACCTTGGAAGAAGCAATTAGAACAGATAGCTGGTGATAGATCAGCATTGGCAGCTGTAAGCCTTGATAGTCCGATAAATGTGGAGACGATAATCCAAGATAAAATCAAGATTGAAATTCCAGAGCTATTGCGTATTGACTTTGTCAACTACAGACAGACAAAAGGTAGGCTAGGGGAATTCTTCGGAGCCACCCAAAAGCTCGATTTGAGTGTTTTCAATCAGATTCACCAGAGTATTATGGACGATTATTACCAGCCTGAAATGCATCTTTACCGGCTTGAAGAAAAGTTATTGCCAAAAGTTGTACTTGAAAACGGTACTTATAAAAAGGTCTCTATTCCGATTAAGACAAAACCTACCTTAATTGAAACTGAGCTCGCTAAACTGAACGACTGGATCAGCGACAACTACCGCATTTTGAACCCAGTATTAATGGCTGCCTGTGTATACTTTAGCCTAGCAAAAATACATCCTTATGCAGACGGCAACGGCCGTACTGCCAAAATAGTTGTGCACGGCGTTATGTATCAACAACATATTGATATGGATAACGTGATGCTTATGGAAGAATACTATTTGAAGAATCGCAGTCAGTATTACGATATAATTGGCACTGCAATTGAAACGGGAGATTTGACTAAGTGGCTAGAATTCTTTGTCAACGCCCTCTTATACGGAATCACTGAAGCAATTCTAATACTCCAGAAACTAAGCGGGGGTAGTATCGACCTGTTTACAAATAAATACATTCCGCTAAGTGTAAATCAGACGCAGGTGATCGATGCCTTACAATCTACTTCCAGATCTTCTGGTGCTGAAATCGGCAGAAAAATTGGTCTAAGTAGACAATACATCAACACTCTTCTCGATCAACTCATATCTTTAGAAATGGTTGCGAGAAAAGGTGTAGGTAGAGCAAGCGCCTATAGTTTGGTGACTGCATTTAAAGACAATTAAGCGATTTTCGCAACGGGTTGCCTCAAGATGGTCCTCATTTTCTCTGGAGTTGCTACTCTAAAATCGCTGAAATAGATCTCGTGGTGTTTCTGGTGCATGTTAAAGCCGTTTGCTGGTATAAACTCCACATGCATTTTTTTGAGAACTGGTGCTTCACTATCAAATGAACCGATGTGCAGCGTTTGCACGCATAGGCCTTCATTGAGTTCTTCTAATCTAACTTGCTCCATCTCTTTTATCTTCTTAGCCGCCAGCTTTTGTTTGGCCTGGGTAAACATTTCCTGAGTAATCCAATCGGGAGTCATCAACATTAATGTCCATTGCCAGCTGGCCTTATCGAGATTCGTTGTAAAAGTATCCATACTATCTGACCACCATAAACCCTCCAGCGGCGCGACCACGTAATCTTTCTCAAGTTGTTGTTTACTCATGAATTTCAGTTTGAAAGCAATAGGGTATAGTGCCTTGATAGCTGCTGCAAAATCTGCAGAAGTATTGGGGTCTCCCTGCCCATCGATCATGAGGTACTGCAGTTGGGGTACTGTGATGATCTCAAACAGGTTATGCTTTGCTTTATATGAGCTAATTGTCTTCTTAAAATCGACCTTAGTCATGTCGGGCTTCTACGTAACTCTTAAAGTTATCCAATATCGCCTGCCAGCCACTGCGCTGCATCTCCTCGCTATTCTCGCCCTCTGCATCGAAACTTACACCGATCTCCGTCTGGCCATCTATTTCCATCATGCTAATAGCGACCTTGCGCTCATCGTCGAGATGATATTTGATCGAGCTACCTACTACTACTTCGTCATATGTCCCTTCAAAATCAAACCCAGCGCTTCCGTCTTTAGCTTCCATTCGGGATAGAAATCTCCCGCCAGCTCTGAGGTCATTTGTGGCCTTAGGTGTATGCCAGTCAGGTGAGGCGTTGTTCCAATTTACAATATGCTCTGGCAGAGTATAAAAATCCCAGACCTTGCTTATAGGCGCGTTAATA
>CALFHW010000160.1 GCA_937876695.1 uncultured bacterium | reverse complement strand
TGCTTGGAAGCAGCAATTCATTTAAAGAGTGCGTAACAGCTCACTGGTCGAGAGGCCCTGCACGGAAAATGATCGGGCATCAAACTACGAACCGAAGTTCTAAATTCTAGCTTGCTAGAGTGGTAGGGGAGCATTGAAATCTGCATCGAAGGTGTACGGCGACGTATGCTGGAGCGATTTCAAAAGAAAATGTAGGTATAAGTAACGATAAATGGAGTGAAAAACTCCATCGCCGTAAGTCTAAGGTTTCCTGATCAACGTTAATCGGATCAGGGTTAGTCCGGTACTTAGGCAAACCCGAAAGGGGTAGCTGATGTCAAGCAGGTTAATATTCCTGCACCTGCTATACAATGAAAGTGACGCAGAGACGTGGTGGTTGCGTACTGACGGAATAGTGCGCTGAGTGGAGTCTTCGGACGAAGCGAAACCATAAAATCTCTGCCAAGAAAAGCGAGTATAGCAGCCGGTACCGCAAACCGACACAGGTAGACGGGATGAATATTCTAAGGCGCTCGGGTGAGCCGTGGAGAAGGAACTAGGCAAATTGACGCTGTAACTTCGGGATAAAGCGTACCTACTTCGGTAGGTCTCAGTAAAATGGTTCAACCAACTGTTTAACAAAAACACAGGGCCCTGCAAAATCGTAAGATGACGTATAGAGCCTGAAACCTGCCCGGTGCTGGAAGGTTAAGGAAGGGTGTTCGACGCAAGTCAAAGCTCCTGACTGAAGCCCCAGTAAACGGCGGCCGTAACTATAACGGTCCTAAGGTAGCGAAATTCCTTGTCGGGTAAGTTCCGACCTGCACGAATGGTCTAATGAGTTGAACACTGTCTCCTCCACGAGCCCGGTGAAATTGTAGTATCGGTGAAGATGCCGGTTACCCGCCACGGGACGGAAAGACCCCGTGAACCTTCACTACAACTTTGCATTGATTTTGAGCAACAAATGTGTAGGATAGTTGGGAGACTATGAAGCAGTGTCGCCAGGCATTGTGGAGTCAACGTTGAAATACCAACCTTTGTTTGCTTAGAACCTAACCCTAATCAGGGGACAGTGCATGGTGGGTAGTTTGACTGGGGTGGTCGCCTCCTAAAAAGTAACGGAGGCTCGCAAAGGTACCCTCAGTACGGTTGGTAATCGTACGTAGAGCG
>CALFHW010000159.1 GCA_937876695.1 uncultured bacterium | reverse complement strand
ACTGGGATGAAGTCGTAACAAGGTAGCCGTAGGGGAACCTGCGGCTGGATCACCTCCTTTCTAAGGAGAAAGACCTAAATTTTGACCCAGGCTTTGCCTGACAAAACATGGTTAGTCTGATTCCGCGCAAGCGGAAGAAAATCCCCACTGTCGAAAGCCGGTGAGGTCAAGATCTCGGAAGCGCACAGTTCAGCAGATTCTGATTGTCTCATGAAAACGGTAACCGGCTGCGGCCGGCCTAAGCCAGGTTCAACCCTGCCCGCCTGCCAGTAACTGGGGGTATAGCTCAGTTGGTAGAGCGCCAGCTTTGCAAGCTGGATGTCCGGGGTTCGAGTCCCCGTGCCTCCACAATTTCTAAATTTCCCATTTCCAAAAGATAACGGGATTGACTGATTCCTGGCACGGAAAACCATTCTCGGGCCTGTAGCTCAGTTGGTTAGAGCATGCGCTTGATAAGCGCAGGGTCATAGGTTCAAGTCCTATCAGGCCCACCAGTCCCAAATTTGTGCGTTTTGAATTTTTCCGATAACGGACATAAAAAAAGTTCGGGTTGGATTAAGTCCTGCGGCTTGCTCGCGGGCGCGGTTCTTTGACATTCGCATATTAGGGAAGAAAATTACAACTTCCAAGAAAGTTGACAAGCTGAGTCTGCGCGGACTCTGCGGCATGCGCCGCGGTGGTCCGCCTAGGAGAAATTTCAGTAATATCAAGATGAAAAAAGCTACTAAGAGCACATGATGAATGCCTTGGTGCCAACAGGCGATGAAGGACGTGATAAGCTGCGATAAGCCACGGAAAGCGGCAAATACGCTACGACCCGTGGATGTCCGAATGGGGAAACCCGGCTGGAGTAATGTCCAGTCGCCGCTGTGTGAATTCATAGCACGGCGCGCGCAATACCCGGTGAAGTGAAACATCTCAGTAACCGGAGGAAAAGAAAACGAAAGTGATTCCGTCAGTAGTGGCGAGCGAAAGCGGAAAAGCCCAAACCCGGGTGCTTGCACCCGGGGGTTGTAGGAGCCCGATAACGGCAGTTGGGAGGTTAGGCGAAGCGTGTGGAAAAGCGCTCCACAGAGGGTGACAGGCCCGTAACCGAAAACCAAACAACGCCCAGGGAATTCCTGAGTAATGCGTCACACGTGAAACGACGCATGAATCCACGCCGACCACGGCGTAAGGCTAAATACTCGTTGGCGACCGATAGTGAACAAGTACCGCGAGGGAAAGGTGAAAAGAACCGCTGCGAGCGGAGTGAAATAGTACCTGAAATCATGTGCTTACAAGGTGTCAAAGCCCGCAAGGGTGATGGCGTGCCTTTTGCTTAATGAGTCTGCGAGTTAGTGTTTGTGGCAAGTCCAAGCCCCTCTGGGGCCGAGGCGAAGCGAAAGCGAGTCCGAAATGGGCGACAAGCTGCGGGCACTAGACCCGAAGCCGAGGTGATCTACCTATGGCCAGGTTGAAGCGACAGTAACATGTCGTGAAGGACCGAACCGATGGGCGTTGAAAAGCCCCCGGATGAGCTGTAGGTAGGAGCGAAAGACTAATCAAACCCGGTGATAGCTGGTTCTCCCCGAAATCTATTGAGGTAGAGCCTCGTGTGCTGACCTGCGGAGGTAGAGCACTGGCTGAACTAGAGCCCATACCCGGGTATCGAATTCAATCAAACTCCGAATGCCGCAGGGCGTAACACGGGAGGCAGAATGCGAGGGATAAGCTTCGTATTCGAGAGGGAAACAACCCAGACCAGCAGCTAAGGTGCCTAAATAACGTTTAGTGGAAAGGATGTGAGGTTGCTTAAACAGTGAGGATGTTGGCTTAGAGGCAGCCATCATTTAAACAGTGCGTAATAGCTGACTCATCGAGCGATCTCGCGCCGATAATGATTGGCGATAAGCGTTATACCGAAGCTCTGGATGCGCAATTTATTGTGCGTGGTAGGGGAGCGTTCCCATTGCGTCGAAGCCGGCGGGAAACCGTCCGGTGGAGCGGTGGGAAGTGAGGATGCAGACATGAGTAGCGATAAGACAGGTGGAATCCCTGTCCGCCGTAAACCCAAGGTTTCCTGGGGAAGGTTCGTCCTCCCAGGGTTAGTCGGG
>CALFHW010000158.1 GCA_937876695.1 uncultured bacterium | reverse complement strand
TGCGCTAACCTCTCCCCTTAACCTTCCGGCACTGGGCAGGCGTCAGCCCCTATACGTCGTCTTGCGACTTCGCAGAGACCTGTGGTTTTGTTAACCAGTCACTAGAGCCTCTTTGCTGTGACCCAAAAACGCTCATTATTCATTCACGTTCTCAGGCACCCCTTCTCCCTAAGTTACGGGGCTATGTTGCCTAGTTCCTTAACGAAGGTTTTCCCGTTCACCTTAGTATTCTCTACTCATCTACCGGTGTCGGTTTGCGGTACAGGCGTCCAGGTTTCATCACTTAGAGGCTTTTCTCGGCAGTTAGGTTCAACTCACTTATGCCTCGGGGGCTCGCTGCGTGCTCTCAACTCAAAGGGCGGATTTGCCTACCCCTCTCATCGTCTGCCAGCACACACACCGGCACCACCATTCGCCGGCTGGCCTACCTCCCTGCGTCCCCTCTTCGCTCCACCTGTCCGGTCCCGGAATGTTGACCGGGTTGCCATCGACTACGCCTCTCGGCCTCGCCTTAGGACCTGACTAACCCGACGCGGATTGACCTGGCGTCGGAAACCTTAGATATTCGGTGAACACGGTTCTCACGTGTTTTACGCTACTCATGCCTGCATTCTCACTTCCGCCCGCTCCAGCCGTCCTTCCGGTCGACCTTCTCCGCTGGCGGAACGCTCCCCTACCGATCCCTCCTAAGAGAGATCCCATGGCTTCGGTACCAAGCTTAGCCCCGTTAAGTTTTCCGCGCAGAATCACTTGACCAGTGAGCTATTACGCACTCTTTAAAGGGTGGCTGCTTCTAAGCAAACCTCCTGGTTGTTTCAGTAACTCCACATCGTTTCCCACTTAGTCTGAATTTGGGGACCTTAGCCGATGATCTGGGCTGTTTCCCTTTTGACCACGAATCTCATCACCCGCAGTCCGACTGCTATCCTCTGGAACAACGGCATTCGGAGTTTGATTGAGTTCGGTAAGCGCTAAGCCCCCTAGCTCATTCAGTGCTCTACCTCCGTTGTTGAACAGATAGCGCTAGCCCTATAGCTATTTCGGGGAGAACAAGCTATCTCCGAGTTCGTTTGGCATATCACCCCTAC
>CALFHW010000157.1 GCA_937876695.1 uncultured bacterium | reverse complement strand
AGTCATCTGCGGGTTAGTCGGTCCTAAGCCGAGGCCGAAAGGCGTAGGCGATGGATAATAGGTTAATATTCCTATACTATGTATATTTCGCTATCAACTATGGAGTCTCGGATTGGAAATTTATGGCGTCGATAGGTCGGCGTGCAAGCAATAAGGCAGGAGAGTTTGGTAAATCCGGCTTTCCGTTTTAACCCGAGTTGTTACGCAAAGTTTTACCTTTAGGGGTAGGGCAATTGTAAGGATTCAGTCTGCTGGAAAATCTTCTATGTGAGAAATATATGTAACCGTACCGGAAACCGCCACAGGTGAACTAGATGAGAATTCTAAGGTGTACGAGTTAATCCTTCTCAAGGAATTCGGCAAATTAGCCCCGTAAGTTCGCGAAAAGGGGCGCCCGATGCAGAAGTGCATTGGGTCGCAGTGAAAAGGCTCGATCGACTGTTTAACTAAAACACAGGTATGTGCAAACACGCAAGTGGATACATACATACTGACGTCTGCCCAATGCCAGAATATGACGGAAGGGGGTGGTCTCCAATTTATTGGAAGGAGCCTCTGACCTAAGTACTGGTGAATGGCGGCTGTAACCCTGACGGTCCTAAGGTAGCGAAATTCCTCGGTGCTTAATAGGCATCCTGCACGAAAGACGTAACGAGTTGAGCGCTGTCTTGAGAGGGAGCTCGGCGAAAATGAAATGGCTGTGAAGATGCGGCCTATCCACATCAGGACAAAAAGACCCCGGCATCTTTACTATAGCTAAGCATTGGAATAAGATTTTTACTGCAGAGTGTAGGAAGGAGACTTTGAAGTATCGCTTTTGGGCGGTATGGAGTCGTCAATGTAACACTTCCCTTTAAATGTTTTGTTTCTGATTGGAGCCATGATCTGGCAACCAAAACAGTGCTTGGTGGGTAGTTTCACTGGGGCGGTGTCTTACTAAAGAGTAACGTAAGATCCCAAAGGTTACCTCATCCTGTATGGAAATCAGGAGAAGAGTGCAAAGGCATAAGGTAGCTTTACTGTAAGACTTACAAGTCAAGCAGTCACGAAAGTGGGGCTTAGTGACCTTTTCGTAGCGCATGGAAGCGCGATTGTTCATAGGATAAAAGTTACGCCGGGGATAACAGGCTAGTCTTGCCCAAGCGTTCATAGCGACGGCAAGGTTCGGCACCTCGATGTCGGCTCGTCACATCCTGGGGGTGTATCAGCTCCCAAGGGTTAGGCTGTTCGCCTATTAAAGTGGCACGTGAGCTGGGTTCAAACCGAAGTAATTCAGGTTGGTCTCTATCCGATGTGGACGTTCGAATTTTGAGGAGATTCACCCTTAGTACGCAAGGACCAGGGTGAGGCAGTCTCTGGTGCACCAGTTGTCGTACCAACGGCATGGCTGGGTAGCTACACTGCTATTCTGATAACTACTGAAAGCATCTAAGTAGGAAGCAAGCTCCAAGATTAGAATTCGTCACAGGTTCCTGGTAGACTACCAGGTTGATAGGTAACAGGTGTAAGCATAGCAATATGTTGAGCCGAGTTATACTAATAAACCAAAAATTTTCTCGGTAAAGTTCAGTACTCAGTTACAGTCTGTAGTTTTTCTACAAAGACAAACTGCAGGCTGAAGACTGAGAACTCGTGAATGAGTATCTTTCTATTCAGTTTTAAGAGAACAATCAAGTTCCTTTTAAAAATTTGGCCATCATTAGAAATAAGTTCTGAATTTCAGATTTTATTTCCGGTGATGGTATCGCTTTGGAACCA
>CALFHW010000156.1 GCA_937876695.1 uncultured bacterium | reverse complement strand
CCTGGCTGTCTCGGCAGTCAGACTTCCTTTGTTCAACTTAGTATATACTTAGGGACCTTAGCGGTTGCTCTGGGTTGTTCCCCTCTCGGACCGTGACCTTAGCACCCCGGCCCTCACTGCTGTGTCTGTTTATGCCCATTCGGAGTTTGTCAGAATTTGGTAGGATTTGACTCCCCCGCATCCTATCAGTAGCTCTACCTGACATAAACGCCCCACAACGCTGTTCCTAAAAACATTTCGGGGAGTACGAGCTATTTCTCAGTTTGATTGGCCTTTCACCCCTATCCGCAGTTCATCCAAAAACTTTTCAACGTTAACTGGTTCGGTCCTCCATGCAGTGTTACCCACACTTCAACCTGACCACGGATAGATCACCAAGTTTCGCGTCTGCTCTCACTAACTAAACGCCCTTTTCAGACTCGCTTTCGCTTCGGCTCCTGTCCTTAAAACATTAACCTCGCTAGTAAGAACAACTCGTAGGCTCATTATGCAAAAGGCACGAGGTCACCCATAGGCTCCCTCCGCTTGTAAGCGCATGGTTTCAGGTTCTATTTCACCCCGGTACTCCCGGTTCTTTTCACCTTTCCCTCACGGTACTCGTTCACTATCGGTCTCTCAGTCGTATTTAGCCTTGGCGGATGGTGCCGCCGAATTCAGAGGGGATTCCTCCTGTCCCCACCTACTCAGGATACTGATACAGTTCTACACCTTACAATTAAGGGACTCTCACCCGCTTCGGTTTGCCTTCCCAGACAATTCAATTTCATGTAGTTCCTAAAAATCAGTCCTATAACCCCTATAACGCCGTAACGTCATCGGTTTGGGCTTGTCCGCGTTCGCTCGCCACTACTTACGGAATCACTGTTGTTTTCTCTTCCTAGGGGTACTTAGATGTTTCAGTTCCCCCCGTTTGCCTCCTTTCGGATATCCCGATCACTCGGGATGGGTTGCCCCATTCGGATATGTTAGGATCTATGTGTATGTGCCACTCCCCTAACCTTTACGCAGCTTATCACGTCCTTCTTCGCCGCTGAGAGCCATAGGCATTCCCCATGCGCCCTTATTTTGCTTCTTCTACAAATTT
This sequence comes from uncultured bacterium, assembly GCA_937876695.1. Classification (GTDB taxonomy): domain Bacteria; phylum Patescibacteriota; class Dojkabacteria; order CALFHW01; family CALFHW01; genus CALFHW01. Next base: position 504 of record CALFHW010000156.1, on the reverse strand, counting down.
CTTGATTTTTCTCTACCAATATGTCAAATAACTCTAAGACTATATAGCCTCGTGGATAATCCAAGCTCACGCTCAAAATACCCTATTCACCTTGACAGCAAATAGTGAGAAGTAAACGTCAGGACACTCCAGAAAGGAGGTGTTCCAGCCACACCTTCCGGTACGGCTACCTTGTTACGACTTAGCCCCAGTTACCAGATTTACCCTAACGAAGTATGTTACCTTCCGCTTTAGGTCTCCCCGACTTCCATGGCTTGACGGGCGGTGTGTACAAGGTCCGGGAACGTATTCACCGCGTCATTGCTGATACGCGATTACTAGCGATTCCAGCTTCATACAGGCGAGTTGCAGCCTGCAATCCGAACTGTGACATGCTTTTTGTGATTGGCTTACCATCGCTGGCTCGCAACACTCTGTACATGCCATTGTAGCACGTGTGTAGCCCTGGACGTAAGGGCCATGATGACTTGACGTCGTCCCCTCCTTCCTCTCTGCTTGCGCAGG
>CALFHW010000155.1 GCA_937876695.1 uncultured bacterium | reverse complement strand
GGCGCCACTGGTAATGAGGTCCTTCAACTTGCGGGCGAAATCATGTCCGGGGTAAGAGATAAATTCGGTGTAGAAATCTCACCTGAGGTAAATATCGTGCCATGAGCAGTTCAATTGCAGATGTCATCAACCAAAGACTCGAGGAGTTGGTTGGCAAGCTTCCAAGTACCACCAACAACACCTCTAGCCAACCCTCCATTTTAGTTTTACTGGCAGGCGGATCACTAGTTGAAAGTTATTCAGAAATTCTCGCAAAACTAGAACGTTTAGCAGAAAAATATAGATTGGAGATTTCTATAAGCCTTACAGATGAAAGGATCGCAACTAATAACACTTGGCAGGAGCTAGAAAAAATTTCTATTGAATTGAGCGCAGACAGCAAGATCCAATTGGTCAGACCCGCTAGCCCAGAGCTAGATAACTCTTGGCGTGATGCAGATCTTAAAATAGGAGTGTTTGGAGCCGGCAATGATTTGCACACTGCCGGGATCTTGCCTTTTGATCCAGAAATATTTGTGAGAATCTTCCCTTTAGGCATCGATTTCACCAGCTACGATGTCCCTACGTCGCATCAGAATCAAACCGCCGCCAAACGCTGGACTATTACGCCCGCTGGAATCAGTAAACTAGACCTGGCATTGTTAGCATTGGGACAGGGCAAAGAAGCAGTGGTCAGCTTTGTCGAAAGAAATTTTTACAATGCAAACGAAATCAGTTCCAACCAACATCACGAATACCCTCTCCTGACATTAAGGACAGCAAAAAACTTCGAGTTAGTGTCTGTTAGCTAGGATCTATCTCGTCCACTGTGCCCTCCGAAAACCCTGCGCATAGCGGAAATCACTTTTGCTAGATAATTGTTTTCTGGTCTAGAGCTATACCTGGCAAACAGGCCGGCAGCTATCGCGTTAGCAGGCACACCCAAATCCAACGCCTCTTGAACCACCCATTTACCAGTGCCGTTATCACCTACTACTTCAGATTCTGTAGTCAGGTTATCACCTGACTTGTATGCTTGTTGCAAATACTTGACTAGGTTTCCCTGAATTATACTACCGCTCGACCAAACCCCAAGTAGTGCAGCCTTGTTGACTGCAAACTCAGACTTAGCCTCAATCATGTTCATACCTTCTGCTAGAGACTGCATCATGCCGTATTCGATTCCGTTGTGCACCATTTTGACGAAGTGACCTGCCCCACTAGTGCCAAAGTGGCCCAATCCACCAGGGATAACTACGCTTTCCAATGTTTCTTTAACTACCTCGAAAGCCTTTGAGTCACCACCTACCATCATACAGGCGCCAGTCCTTGCCCCCTCTACTCCCCCGCTAATTCCCACATCGAGCATGTGTATATCTTTCTGCGCAAATAGTCCAGCTCTACGCTTTGAATCCTGGTAATGCGAGTTAGCCATATCCAACACAATGTCTCCTGGTTTTAATAAGTCCAGTAAACTCTCCTCACCCTCAAAGAACATTTTATCGATAGCTTCTCCGGCCTTAATTATCGAGATAATAACTATTCTCTGTGAATTAACTTGCCCGTCAGAACCAGTTCGTAAATTAGCAACCAAGTCTTGAAGGTTCTCAACTACTGAGCCTTTTGAATCCTCTGGCAATAATAGTTTTGTAGCCTCGCGCTTCTCAGCTGATCTATTCCAGGCAGAAACTTCATGCCCATGATCGAGCAAATTTAAGAACAAAGCCTGCCCCATATTCCCAAGGCCAATTAATCCGATTTTCATAGTTTCTGTAGAAATAAATTTAGATGATAATTCATTTGTAGCATGTTAGTATATTTATATGAAGATATTTATCGATACTGCGGATCTTACCATAATTAAAAAGGCCGCTGACACAGGAATTCTCGACGGTGTAACTACCAATCCATCACTACTTGCCAAACAGCTTCAGGGACGATCTGACGTGGCTGCAGCGCAACTCGAAGTTGCCAAATCGATACTTGCCGAGGTCAAAGGCGACGTGAGTCTGGAAGTTCTGGCCACCGAATACGAAGGCATGGTGAGCGAGGGCGAGGCGCTGGCTGCGCTGGGCGCAAACGCTGTAGTCAAGCTACCTATGACTATTGCTGGGATCAAAGCCACCAAGCAGCTGTCTAGTAAAGGTATCAAAACAAACGTCACACTGGTGTTTTCAGCAGCTCAAGCTTTGCTAGCAGCTAAGGCCGGAGCAACATACGTCAGTCCATTTATAGGTAGACTGCATGATATTGGTATGGACGGCCAGGCACTGATCGCCTCTATTCGAGATATCTATGATAATTATGCCTTTCAAACACAAATTCTGGCAGCCTCAGATAGAACAGTACTCGATACCGTGATGGCCGCTGAAAGCGGCGCGGATGCAGTTACCGTCAAACCTGAGAATTTCTTCAAGCTTTTTGAGCATCCGCTTACAACTATAGGACTAAGCAAGTTCCTGGCCGATTGGGAAGAGGTAAAAAAGTCTAGTTCACAATCCATTTAAAATATG
>CALFHW010000154.1 GCA_937876695.1 uncultured bacterium | reverse complement strand
CGGAGATCAGCGACGAAAGTTGCTGAACAGGTTGCTACCTTAACAACCGAATAGAATGCGTTGTTTCGATTTCTGCCGTCTCACGTAGAAAGCTACTAAGGGCGTACGGTGGATGCCTTGGCGCCATGAGCCGATGAAGGGCGTGGACAACTGCGATAAGCCTCGGGAAGCCGTTGTCAGGCGTTATATCCGAGGATGCCCGAATGGGGAAACCCACCCAGGGGAATGCCTGGGTATCCTTTGGCTGAACACATAGGCCTTAGGAAGGGAACCGAGGGAACTGAAACATCTAAGTACCTCGAGGAAAAGAGATTATTCCCTGAGTAGTGGCGAGCGAAAAGGGAAAAGCCTAAACCTGTGCTGCGTGATAGGTCGTAGCCGTTGCAGCACAGGGGTTGTAAGACACAGACGGGATCACTGCGAGGGTCCCAAAGAGTTACAAATCTAACTTCTAGTTGAACAGCACTGGAACGGCTGGGCAAAGAGGGTGACACCCCCGTAAGCGAAAGAAGTTAGACTCTTGTTGTGTTCTTGAGTACCGCGGAGCACGCTAATTCTGCGGGAAACTGGGAAGTCCACTTTCCAAGGCTAAATACTCTTGGCGACCGATAGTGAACCAGTACCGTGAGGGAAAGGTGAAAAGCACCCCTGTGCGGGGAGTGAAATAGAACCTGAAACCGTATGCCTACAAGCAGTGGGAGCACTATGGCCTTCGGGCAATGTGTGACCGCGTGCCTTTTGGAGAATGAGCCGGCGAGTTACTTTTTGTGGCAAGGTTAAGCCAGCAACAGGCGGAGCCGTAGCGAAAGCGAGTCTGAATAGGGCGTTTAGTCGCAAGGAGTAGACCCGAAACCAGGTGATCTACCCATGGCCAGGGTGAAGCGAGAGTAATGTCTCGTGGAGGCCCGAACTCACTAATGTTGCAAAATTAGGGGATGAGCTGTGGGTAGCGGTGAAATGCCAAACGAACCTGGAGATAGCTGGTTCTCCCCGAAATAGCTTTAGGGCTAGCGTCACGTGTTTAGTATCGGAGGTAGAGCACTGATTCGGCTAGGGGGCATGTCGCTTACCAAACCGTATCAAACTCCGAATGCCGATACTCCAAGCGTGGCAGTCGGACTACGAATAATGAGATCCGTGGTCGAGAGGGAAAGAGCCCAGACCGCCAGCTAAGGTCCTCAAGTTAAAGCTAAGTGGGAAAGGATGTGGAGTTACTTAGACATCCAGGAGGTTGGCTTAGAAGCAGCCACCCTTTAAAGAGTGCGTAATAGCTCACTGGTCTAGTGATTCTGCGCCGAAAATGTAACGGGGCTCAAGCTTTACACCGAAGCTGCGGGTTCGATCTTTGATCGAGCAGTAGGGGAGCGTTCTGTAGGAGATACAAGTCGGACCGTAAGGACCGGTTGCGGCCTACAGAAGTGCGAATGCCGGCATGAGTAGCGCAAGATGCGTGAGAAACGTATCCCCCGTAAGTCTAAGGTTTCCGACGGAAGGTTAATCCGCGTCGGGTTAGTCGGGCCTAAGGTGAGGCCGAAAGGCGTAGCCGATGGACAACAGGTTAATATTCCTGTACCACGTTGGGTTGTTTGAGCGATGGGGTGACGCAGAAGGGTAGACCAGCCGGTTATTGGATTCCGGTGCCAAGCCCGTAGGCTTTGAGGATGGTAGGAAAAACCGCCGTCCGAGCTGAGGGGTGATGGGGAAGTCCCTAGGACGTAAACTGGTTGAGCCCATGCTGCCGAGAAAAGCCTCTAGTTAGACCCGCGTGCCCGTACCGCAAACCGACACTGGTAGACGGGTAGAGAATACCAAGGGGATCGGGAGAACCCTCGTTAAGGAACTAGGCAAAATAGATCCGTAACTTCGGGAGAAGGATCGCCGCGGTAGGGTGAGGTAACTAGCTTGCCAAGCCCGAGGCGGTCGCAGTGAAATGGCCCTACCGACTGTTTAACAAAATCACAGGTCTCTGCGAACTCGAAAGAGGACGTATAGGGGCTGACACCTGCCCAGTGCCGGAAGGTTAAGGGGAGAGGTTAG
>CALFHW010000153.1 GCA_937876695.1 uncultured bacterium | reverse complement strand
TCGTTTATTTGTGACGCAGAGGTATCGGCCTTTGCCGATTGAGTTTCCACCTCGGGCGCGTCTTCTTGCCTAGCAGCAGTATTTGCCCTCTCAAAGTCTGCCACAATCTGCTCGAAAGTATCAATCGCCTTGCTGTAACCTAATTTACGCGCAAGTCCTAAATCGATTGAGGTAGAGTCAGCACCTGTATCGATCTTCGCTTTAGTGGTTAACTCTTTGTACTGAGGTTTGACCGCTTTGTGCTTGCCTTTGCTAGAATGTTCACTAGGGTCCTGTTCGGTCCTATTTTGGGACCCGTTGTTTGTATCGATAGCTTTACCGGCTTCTAGCGTCGATACAATCTCATCAGAACTGATGATAGGGAATAAAGTGACATTCTCGTAAATCCCTACTAAATACTTACCGGAAATCCTCTCTATGTCCTCCTCCACAGAGCCGCCAAATAAATCCTTACCCAAACGGACGCCTTTTTCAATGGATTGCACCTTAATGCCCCTAGCTTTGCGCAATCTCCAACGCAGGCCATCTTGGTTAGCGATTTGAATAGAAAGCCCTGGACGGGCGTTTAGCTCGATAATCATCGGCCCTTTATCTCGGTCTACCAAAAAATCGATGCCCGCGAAGTTTAGATCTGTTGCCCGCTGGGCCATGATTGCGTACTCTAGGATTTTATTCCAATAAGGGATTTTCAAACCAGATACATTTAACCCAGTAGTAGGGATCGTTTCGATCTGTTGGTCCTTGCCGAGTACTGCAGTAGTGGTCACTCCAGTAGATATGTCTATACCGCAGCCTACAGCGCCCATTTGCAAGTTACCCTTGCCATCGGATTGCTTAGTTGGCAGGCGCAGCATGGCCATTACCGGGATAGAATTGAAAACCACAATCCTGATGTCAGGTACCCCCTTGTAAGCATAATACAAAAACGATTTATGCATGCGTATCCTTTCCTCAAAAAACACCATATCGGGCTGGTTATGCAGCGAATAGCGCCCATCAATAATATCAGCAGCTAGGTTTTTAATCTGCTCCAGGGAGTAGCGGCTGCCGTCAGCTTTGATCCAATTACCCGCTTGGTCACGATTATAAAAGATCTCAATACCTCCGCCTTCTAGGCCGGATACAGGCTTAATTACGAAGCTACTAGGTAGGCTATCCCAATCAAATTCATAAAGATCTTTGACGCTGGCGATGCTGCCGATAAGTCTAGGGGTTGGTATGCCAGCCTTGCTGAGTACTTTCTTGGTGAGGAGCTTGTTGTCTGCAATTCTCTTGGCTTTACCGCTGTTGTAGCGCCTCATATACATGAGATTACGCTCATTGACGCCTAGGACTAACTTGCGATTTTTCCAGAGTTTTAGTAGTTCCATGACAAAAACTTAATCCGGGTCGGCGTTTTTAAGTACCTCCCTAAAGCGGACGAACTCTAGGATTCTCAGGCCACGGTATTTACCCACTAGATAATTGATCAAAAAGGTCAGCAACAAGACATATGGGTAATTGATAACTAAATCTTGGAACGCTGGCCAGGCAACCAGTACATAGCAAATAAGCGCAGTAAATGTAGTCTCCGCAGTAAGCAGCACAGCTTTGCGCCACTTGAGTTTGAATAGGGTAGCAGTGAATTGCTCTGCAACTGATGCGATCATGACGAGAGCGAGCGCATTTATAGAGCTAAATGCCTTTCTACCTAGCAGATCGCCGAGGATTAGGTCTCCAAAGATCAGCGCCAAGATCAGCGCCACTGCAGCAAATGACATAACCATAGCAACTTTTGGGAAGTAGTGCATGCGGGAGCTCTTGAGAATAGAGCTGCCCAATACTGTGGCTGCAATTAACACTACCAGGAAAGAGAGTCCATAGCGGATGCCGTTGAAGATATTGGTATTGGCGGCATAGTCGCCATTGAGCCCCAGTCCATAAAAGGCAAAGGTGAGTATAACTGTGGCGTAGATACCCAGCGATTTGATACCCACGATATGCCTAGTGATACCTACAATTGTAACTACCACTGGGATCATAAACAGCAACAACAAAGCCTGTCTTTCAATATCTATGTTTTGTAAAAGGCCTAAATCCATGCTGCATTATAACAGCAGAGTCTTCGAAGTGGAAGGAGACCAATAAGCCTGTCTATCGGCCCAATACAAAGCTCTGTTGCCTTCCCAGGGCCAATATAACTGGTACCGTCGTTGTTGTTACAACCTCTCGTCAATCGCGTCTTTGTAATTACGCAGAATATTTTCGTCTGAGGTCAAAAGTGGCACTTTCATATACATACTGGCAGCCACAATTAAACGATCAAAAGGATCTCTGGTCCACTGAATTTTTTGCGAAAAGTCTACCAGCCCGATCAGTGGACTCATCTCTAAAGTGGCATTAATTGAAAACATTAGATTTGATGCGAATTCCTTCCCCCTCTTTGTAATACGACCGATTTCGTGAAGATAATCTAGTTCCAATATAGAAATCTGCGGAATCAATAAATATGAATGATTCACTATTTCAGACGCCAGTGGGCCGAATTTTTTTTGATCGTTCTGGTTCAGATGTACAATTACATGTGTATCCAACAAGACAGTTTGGCTTTCACTTTTGGTTATCCTCATTGATTTCTATTATGTTATAGAGATATTCGGATCTTCGCCCCATTCGGCAAGATTATGATAGATCAAATCTTTGTCAGTAACCCCTTCGGGGACGGCGTCCAAATAGGGGACCTCTGAAAATACATCCTTGCTGCTTTTAGGCATATCTTTCTGAATTACCACGTCACCACCAGGTCTTTGAATAATAATCTTGCTATCCTCAGCCACTACGCGATTAAGCAGCTTAAAAATATTCTGTCTGAAGCTTGAAGCTGAAATTCTTACCACGCTCATTGCAAATGTACATATAAGTTTATAGTATGTACATATTAACAATAATACTGCATTCGTGCAACCCCAGCGCCAAATCTGTAAATGAACTACAAAAAACCCGCGCATGAAGCGCGGGTTTTTTAAATAACTGTTTAAAGCTATTACTTAAGCTCTGCCTTGGCACCAGCCTCTTCTAGCTCTTTCTTAAGAGCTTCAGCCTCGTCCTTAGCGACACCTTCCTTGATTGGCTTTGGTGCAGCTTCTACGAGATCCTTAGCTTCTTTCAAGCCTAGACCAGTAGCAGCTTTGACAATTTTGATCACAGCGATCTTGTTGGCACCTGCTTCTGCAAGCACAACGTCGAAAATGGTCTTCTCTTCAACTGCTTCAGCAGGAGCTGCAGGAGCAGCCATCATTGCCATTGCAGGAGCTGAAGCGGAAACTCCGAACTTCTCCTCTAGACCCTTTACGAGCTGTGAAAGCTCTAAGACAGTCATTTTCTCAAGCATTTCGGCGATCTTAAGACCTTCTCCGGATAGCTCTACTGTTTTTTTGTCGTCTGACATTTTTGGTTAATTAACTAATATTAAATACTGACAACTAAGATTTTGTGTTCTTGTAAGCGTCGATAACTGTAACAATACCACGGATATTTGCTGCTAGAACGTTTACGAATCCTGAAATTGGCGCATTCATAGTAGCAAGTACATTGGCAAGTAGCTGTTCTCTTGATGGCAGTTCTGCTAGTGCTTGTATGTCAGCAGCGCTGATTTTCTTTGACTCTAAGTAACCGCCCTTAAACTCAGCTTTTTCGCTCTCTTTAGCAAAAGTAGCTAAGATCTTGGCTGCTTCTGGCGCCTTATCACCAACGAAAACAATCGCGTTTTGGCCAACTTCAAAGTTAGCGTCAGTCTCGAATCCAAGCTGCTCTAGGGCCTTCTTGAACAGGGTATTCTTGATCAGATTGTATTCTCCTCCAACTTCAGCCAGCTTGATTTTCAACTCTGCAGCTTCGTTTGGGTTGATTGACTTAGGTGCAACTACAAACACGCCTTGTGCTTTCTGTAATTTATCATGCAATGCTGCAATAGCATCTGCCTTTTGTGACTTTGTTTTTGGCATTTTATCTCCTTCTTAAATTAGCAATAACTTTGCCTGAAGAAGTTTGAACGTGGGGTAGGTGAGTGGTGATAATTGCTACAATGAGTGATCTCAATGCCGCGCTAATCGGTACTTTCCTTGCCTCCGCGGGGTTTACGGTGCATTTTCGGGATTACCCTCACTTGCACCTACCAACTTCTCAGACTTGCAGATTCTAGCAGAAAACTGCCCGAAAATGCAAATCGACTGCCTAAAACTCTGAAGAGAACTCTAAAGTCTTTTCGTCAGTATAGGCTTTGCCGTCGGTTCCATTGCAGCTCAAGGTGAAACTCTGCTTGCCAGATAGGTCACAGACTGAGAATCCTTGCTTGCGGCTGGATCCATAAATTTCATTGAAGTTGTCGGTCAAGTCAGTTCCACCAGGATTCTGTAGGTTTTTATGTGCTACTTTGCAACTCGACGCATTTACATCGCTAGCAGTCCAACTGATGAAGAAGTTGCCGCATTTCTTAACTAAATTGCCTCCAGCATCGTTTACTGCTGTTAGTTTGATCTGAGCTGCTTTGACAGGTGTCTGCGTAGGTGTATTTACGGGCACCTGGGTTGGAGTCTGTGGAGCCTGTGTTGGCAGCGGAGCTGGCGAATCACTTGGTTTGCCCCCGTTTTGTCCGACCTGCGCGAGTTTCTGATCAAAATATTCTTGCGTAACAACATTTTGCGGGACCCGGCTCAGCGTATATAACGATATCGCCAAACTAGCTATAGTTAGCATGCTCAATGAAATAAACCCAAACACAAACGCTAACTTAGCTTTTCCGCTCATAGTTAGAAGAATAAAAAATTAATTAGCTAATTCTGCTCTTAAGGTCGTACGATGTCAAGAAAAGTTTTCAGAGATAATAAACCTGCAAATATATTGATAGCATTCTGATATAATCGGTCTTATGAGTGCTTATGTCCCTGAAGATTTTACAGCTGGTGAGGAAACTAGTCACATCGAAGCTATTGGGGAGCGCGTAGTTGAGAATCCTAGCCAATTTAGATCGCAGCAAGTTGATCTAGAAACTAATCCTAATATAATCGAGAACGGTATCTATTTCACCTATGAGGGAACTACTAAAGCGGTCAGGGTAGAGATTCTAACCTGTACTTCGGCATATGGTAGAAATGAGGGGTACGGCAACGATAGATGGCCAATTCTTGAGCATGCCAAATCCAACCAGGACGCTATTAGTTTGAAAGTCATTGCGGGAGCGGATGGCGGTGCGGAGTTTACTATTTTTGTTGGCGATGGTGCAGGGGGATACGGAGATAATAGTAGAATATTAGCTCAATGTCTGGCGCAAGAACTGATGCAATTGACAGCTAGCCAGTTAGATGAGGTCACTCTAACAGATGAAAATGAAGTTGATTTGGCAATACGCAGAGCCAAACTGCTGGCCAAAGAGCAGTATGAGAGCGGCGCTGCCGCTGCGGCTATGGCGATTGCTGGTGTTACAATTACTCCCGATGGTTTAGCAAATGTTACCCTTGTGAACCTAGGTGATGTAGTAGGTTACAAAATTCCTGCAACTATTAGGGATGGTCAAACTTGCTTACTGACTGAAGTTCATAGGCAGACAGATATCGATGGCCTACAAATACCGAACATGCTTTCCAAATGTGTTGTTATTCCAGCTAGTGCTACTGTCGAAAAGTTGCAAGCGGAGAAAAGATTCTCAGATTTCTACAAAGCTGAAACTACATTAGAACATGGAGAAGCTCTGTTTATGGCTACCGATGGTTTTTGGGAGCTAATGAAGTTATTGGCGAGTAGAGAAAATAAGAGTTTACAAGCATATATGGCTGGTTTGCTGGTGGAATGTCCAACTAATAGTGCACTGGCAGCAAGAATAGATAGCATCTTGAAGACTAACTTCTTAGAAATGCAGGCATACAACCTGGGGAGGAGCCAAGGAAAAAGATTACCAGAACCGGAATGGCACCCAGATAATATAGGCTTTATGATATTTCGCTTGAGGGCTCTGTAGTGTGCTAGATTGTAGTTGATGAGCAGAAGAGCTTTAACTGGTATTCTCAATGTTTATGGCTGGTTTTTCAGGCTGCTATTGGTGTGGTTATTTGTTGTTTCTGCTTCGTTTTCTGGTCTTGATAATAGTCAAATAAACGCTCAAGTAACT
>CALFHW010000152.1 GCA_937876695.1 uncultured bacterium | reverse complement strand
AAATGACGGATTTTTGACGGATTCTTTAATTTCGTTACATAATCGACTTTTTATAATCTTTATAATAACTGACCTTTTAACTATTTAAAAACTAAGTAAAGATACTAATTCCCAAAATCCTTATCACCTTCGCCTTTGGGGACATAGAGGTAGCCGTGCCGGGCATTACGGGTGGGTAGCACACAATCAAACATATCCCAACCCATATGAGCCAGCGCGATAACATCGTCAGGATTGCCTATGCCCATTGCATAGCGAATTTTATCTGTTGGGAGTAAATTAACCAGGTATTCTGATAATTCAAGATCTAGCCTGCCGTCCTCCTTGATAGGAAAGCCTCCGAAGTTGTAGCTATCAAAGCCGATCTCAATAAGCTCCTCAGCGCTGCGCTTGCGCATTTCGTGGTTTCCACCACCCTGCACAACGGCACCAAGGAGTGGCCGATGAAAGCTTGATTCATCAGCAGAACCTATCTCTATTAATGCAGTATCTTTATTCGAGTATGTAATGCCTTCTTGCTCTAATAGCTTTAAGTACTGAGCCTTCGATCTTTTGGCCCAGGCTGTTGTTCTACGCACAGAGCTTTCGACTACTTCCGGAGTATCATTCATTCCTAAAGGCTCATCCAGAACTACCCTGATATCTGACCCGAGTTTATGCTGTATGGTCAAAGAGGATTCAGGGGTCAGCAAGTCTTTTTGGCCAGTAATAGGATCTACAAAACTGGCACCTTCGTCGGTGATTTCATTTAGCTTACTTTTTCGTCTATGAATTAATGAGAATACTTGAAACCCACCGCTATCTGTGAGTATTGGCCGATCATAGCTGAAGAATTTATGCAGTCCGCCTAATTTTTGGACATAGTCTGAGCCGAGTTTTTTCTCTAAGTGCAGTGTAGTGGTGACAATTTCCTTAATCCCAGTGGATTCTAAGTCGACAAAACTTAGGCCTCCAATACTGCCATAGGTGGCATCGGGCAGAAATGTTGGCGTAATGATATTCCCAGCAATTGTTTTTATGATTTTATTTCTTAGGACAGACATAATTAGCGCCCAGAAATAAAATTAAATAACCGCACTATTTGAGTGGTTTTTAATTCTTCTACCCTGGTATTCTCCTCTAGCCCAAGCTCTGTATAGATTAATTTTAATTTCTCGTCTACAAGCATTATGCTAAGGTTCTTAGTTAGTTTCTTGCGTGGGTTGCGATAAATTTGATGCAAGAATTCGGTAAACTCTTCCGTTAGAGCAGTATCAATTAGGTATCTGGACTCAGTCTTAGGAATAAATAAAATTAAGCTACTGTCTACATTTGGTGCTGGCTTAAATGCAGAGCTCTCAATATGCCTTACAATTTTAATATTATAAAAACAACTGAATAAATGATGCAGCATAGAGCGTTTATTACCTACCCCTGCATAACTTTCGGCAACTTCCTTCTGAATAATAAAAATAGCATTTTTAATTTTTACTGGAAAACTTAAAAGCACTTTCTCAATTATTTTCTTGGAAATATTGTAAGGCAGAGCGCCTACAATTTTATTTAATTTCTTACTGTCGATAAGTTCATTAAGGTCGAGACTCAGGACGTCAGCTTCTACAACACTCAGGTTTCTAATATGTGCAAATTTTTCGCGAAAGGCACTGACAAGTACTGGATCAATTTCAACGGCCACAACTTGCTTACAGTTCATAGGTAGAAACTCCGTAATTGCTCCTGCACCCGGTCCTATCTCTAGTATGCTGTCATCCGGATCAATAGTAATAGCCTCAAGTAAGTCATAAATAACCTCGGTACTTTTCAACCAATTTTGCCCCCACTTCTTTTTAAACTCGTGCTCTTTCACTTGAGAAATCGACCTAAAATATATTTGTGGGCGTTTACTTCCTCTGCATCTGCTAATTGTTTAGCCATAATCTCAGCACTCTCTTGCTCTCCATACTTGCGGCTGAGGGCTTTGTTAATAATGTAATCAGCCAAGTGCGGATTTTTAGGCAATAGCGAGCCGTGCATGTACGAGCAAATCACATTCTTGTAAATAACCCCGTCACTGATCTTGTCTTCATTATCACCGCTCCCGTATAGCACCTTACCAAGGGCCGTAAGGCCTGCGCCAGCTTTGAATCTGGTGCGCCCACTGTGATTCTCAAAACCCACCAAAGTCTTCAGACCAGTGTAGTGGCTTGTTATCTCTGTATGTGCAGTGATGTCTGTAACGAGGTTCCCCACTGCCCTATTCACCATTCCTTCACCAGGCGAAACGGTCTCTAGTGATAATGCGCCAACTCCTTCAATTCTCTGACCCTTAGGGTCGAGAAAATACTCTCCTAAGAGCTGATAACCTCCGCAAATTGCTAGAAGAGGAATGCCGGATTCGATTTGTTCGATTAAGTCCTGTTTTTTCAGTTTAACTAAATCTGCAAAAACACGCATCTGATCCTGATCCTGGCCTCCACCGAAGAAAATGATATCTATATCCTTAGGCAGGCTTTCGCCAATTGCACAATTGATTATCTTGACCTCAACACCCCGCCAGCTAAGTCTTTTGCTAAGACAGAGTACATTGCCCAGATCGCCGTATAGATTCATGTCCTCCGGGTAGAGATGGCAAATGTTGATGCTTTTAGTCATACTCAATTCTACTATATCTCTTGAGCAGTATTGAGTTTTTCTGCGATGGCAATGTTCTGGGATTCGGATTGATTATCTTTTGCTGTAGATTCCACAACAGGTTGCTCGCTAGGTTGAGGAATGAACTCTTCACTAGGCTTCGTGCCTGGTTGTATACTTGGCACCTCAATAGATGGTGGTTTCTCAATTGTTGGCACGATTGTAACAACAGACTGGTCAGTGGTTTGTACATCATTTTTCCCGTTTTTCCCAAACACACTCTTAGTTTCCTTGGGATCATTCAAGGCTAGACCGCACTCTGGGCACATTTTCCAGGATCTAACTACCTTGTGCTCACAATTGAGACATTTTAAGAGTAGTGATCGCCCACAGTTTAAACAGTATTTATGATCTTTCTCTACAACGCTATCGCAGCCATCACACAAATAAAGACCTGAGCTCATCAATAGCGCAATATCTGTTTTGCTAGCTTCAACCCTATCTGCTGCGCCGTAGTCAGGTCGTATTATAAGATAAATTGGGACAAATAAAACAGACAAGACTAACCAGCATATAAACACCAGTACCGGTGTCCAGCTATTGCGGTATCTTTTGCTAGCATCCACTGCTAGTAGAAAGCCATAAAAGAAATATGCTGAGATCAAGACAACAATGGCGACGTTCATAATCAGCGAAAAATTTTCATTCGCGTATTTTACTATATCCAGTATATTACTACCCATCTTCTATTATACTATAGGATAGCGCATATACTCAAGCAAACGTGATAAAATCATTCTCAGAAATGTGTAGTTAGATGCACACTGGGGGATCGTCTAATGGCAGGACACCGGCCTTTGAAGCCGAGAATCTAGGTTCGAGCCCTAGTCCCCCAAATACCTACCACTACTCATAAAGCTTATTCTTACCCGTTTTTCGATATAAATCTTGCTGCTTGCTGTAGTCAGAACCTATGGAGTACTTCACTGCTAATTTCTTAAGCTTGTCTTGAAATGCTTTGTCTAGGTCGAGATTGGACTTTTGGGCCAGTCTGAGCAAATAAACTAGAACGTCTACGAACTCGTATGCAATCACTTTCTTCTTAATATCATCACTATCCTTAAACTCACTTGACCAC
>CALFHW010000151.1 GCA_937876695.1 uncultured bacterium | reverse complement strand
ACGTGATCAATGTAGAGGGCAACATCTTAGCAGCTGCTCCTACTCTGGCTACTGGGAGCATTCAGGCCGTTGATACCACCAATACCCGAGGCCAATGGACGGACATTGCCATAAACAATCTAGGTAATCCAGTGATCTCCTATCGCGACGTAACCGGCTCAGATGCAAGGATCTCAGTTTGCTCTGCAGCTGACTGCTCAGGCTCAGTAACCTCAACCTCATTTGATACAGCAAGTGACACCGGTAACTTTGGAACTGCAGTGGCCATCAGAAGCAACAACTTCCCGGTAATGGCTTACTACAATGCAACTGTAAACACAGGCGACGGCAGAATGATTGATTGCACGAATGCAAACTGTACAGCCGGCAACATCCGCGAGATGAATACTACTATCGGAGTAGATTCTGGTAGATACCCAGATGTATTGATTAATCCAGATGGCTTTGCTTATCTCTCATCTATGAGATCCACTACTGTCACTCAGAATATCCAATCTCACTTATGCGCGGATCTGCCATGCGCGACGTTTGCAGCTGGTATCGGTCTTGACGCCATTGATAATAATAGGTCCCATGTCTCCTCAAAAATGCGAGGTAATGGGTTTGCCTTTATAACATACTATGACGGGACAAATGGAGACCTAAGGTACGTGAACTGCACTTCCTCAAACTGTACTACCGCAAATACCGTTTCGCTCCTAACCACCAACAACGTAGGTCAATGGAGTAGGGCAGGGGTGACGAGGGAGGGATTCCCTTTGATAGCCCATAGGAATGTGACTAATCAATCGGTGGAGCTAGTCATCTGCAAGGATTACGCCTGCGGCAACTTCGAGCAGAGGGTGCTGGTTGATACAGGTGATAATTTGGGAGACCTGCAGTTGGGTCTAGCAACTAAGGTAGACGGCAGTCCCGTAGTGAGCTATTACAACACCACAAACACCTCCCTCTACCTTTACGAATGCAGCGACCCAAACTGCACCACAGGCACTAACCATAGGCTGACCAACAGTTCAGATAGAGGAAGTTACAGCAGCATAGTCAGAAAGATGGGAACCAATGATGAGTTTGCGATCTCTTACTACAACGCAACAGCGGGAGATCTAGAAGTCTACAATTTTGCTAAGAGCTTCACAGGAGGAGTGAGCTTAGGCACGGCTACTGACTACTTCAAAGACTTGTATGTAGGTAAGATCAATACTAAGATAGCCAGCATCAGTGGTTTCGACGTAGCAGAGGAGTACTTAGTAACAGACCAGAGCATCGAAGCTGGAGAGGTTGTTAGGTTTGCTGGTAGCAGTTCAACTGGCACAGCATCAGCACCTACAACCACCCCCACTGGCAGTCCCACCAATGCCGACAGTAAACTGTTGATCGAGAAGACTAGCAGCGCTTATGATGAGGGGCTGATTGGCGTAGTGAGCACCGAGCCAGGTCTTTACCTATCCAACTGGGAGCGTGGAGAAGAGGAGAAGAAGAAAACCAGGCCAGTAGCCCTAGTAGGAAGAGTCCCAGTAAAGGTGAGTAGCGAGAATGGAGCAATCAAGAGGGGAGATCTTCTAACCAGCAGTGAGAAATACCCAGGCTATGCCATGAAAGCTACTAGGGGAGGCTATGTAGTTGGTAGAAGCATGGAGGATTTTGCTTTAGAGCGAGAGGCTGAGAGCGAGAGCACTGGTGATGCCTCTACTAATGCAAACGATTCGCAAGAACCTCAGGGCGGCGCGGAAGAATTGCCAGACCCCATCAAAGGCGTAGTGAGCATGTATGTAGACCTAGGTTTCGTCCCAGATGAATATTATGAAGGTAAAGGTGAGTTGGGGGTAGAGTTAGAATCAGCAGGTGCAGGAGACCAGGAATTACTCAGAGAGAAGATCTACCTAGATGGAATGTTTAGCGTGCTAGGCAAGAGGGCTAAGTTCAATGTAGAGAGTCTAGTGATAGCTGGCGCTATGACGATTGAAGGTGACCTAAAAGTAGTAGGCGACATTAAGACAAAAATTGCTCAAGTAAATGGCATAGTGACCGACAGTCTCTCAATCAAAGAAGACTCCACTGCTTTAGGTGAATTTATAATACCGGCTGGCCAACAAGAAGTATTCGTAGAAGTTGAAGGTCTAAAATCCAGTGATCAAATTTTCCTCAGTTCTAAATCACAAGCTAGATTAGTTATGAGCCGGATTCAAGAAGGGCAAGGATTTACAGTCAAAGTCCTGGGGCTGCCAGGGGTAGAGATCAGAGGTAATTATCTACTATTGGGTACAAATCAGTAATCATTTCGCAAGTGCTCAGCATTTCATGCTATTTATTATTGTCCTACTAGGGTCTGCGGCCTATATCACCTTGCAATAATCCCCTAAAAGGCTAGTATATATTATGGGGGATTTATTGGCCTCAAAATTTGCGTATATTAAGCTG
>CALFHW010000150.1 GCA_937876695.1 uncultured bacterium | reverse complement strand
AGCGTGATAGTCGCGTAGGCGAAAGGCGATGCAGCAATGGGAAAATCCTGAGTAGCACCCGGCACGTGAAATCGGGTGTGAATCCGCGGAGACCACTCCGCAAGCCTAAATACAACCACGACCGATAGTGAACAAGTACCGTGAGGGAAAGGTGGGAAGCACCCCGACGAGGGGAGTAGCAGTACCTGAAACCGTGCGCTTACAAGCAGTCGGAGGACTATGTCGCAAGACAGTCTGACGGCGTGCCTCTTGGAGAATGAGTCGGCGACTTACCGTTTGTCGCAAGGTTAAGGCAGTTACAGCCGGAGCCGTAGGGAAACCGAGTCTGATAAGGGCGACAACAGTGGCAGGCGGTAGACCCGAAACGAGGTGAGCTACCCATGACCAGAGTGAAGCGAGAGTAACATCTCGTGGAGGCTCGAACCCATTAGTGCTGCAAAACTATGGGATGAGTTGTGGGTAGAGGTGATATGCCAATCGAACTTCGAGATAGCTGGTTCTCCCCGAAATAACTTTAGGGTTAGCCTCGATTGTTTAGTGACAGAGGTAAAGCACTGAATGGGCTAGGGGGCGTAAGCCTACCAAACCCAATCAAACTCTGAATGCTGTCACTCCAAGATCGGGAGTCGGGCTACGAGTTATGAGATCCGTGGCCGAGAGGGTAACAACCCAGACCGACATCTAAGGTCCTCAAGTGTGTGCTAAGTGGGAAACGATGTGAAACTGTTCAGACAGCGAGGAGGTTGGCTTAGAAGCAGCCATCCTTTAAACAGTGCGTAATAGCTGACTCGTCGAACGGTTTTGCGCGGAAAATTCAACGGGGCTAAGCACGCCACCGAAGATACGGAATCGAGAGATTAGTAGGGGAGCGTTCCAGGAACAGCGAAGCCATACCGTAAGGAGTGGTGGAGTGACTGGAAGTGAGAATGCCGACACGAGTAGCGTAAATTGCGTGAGAACCGCAATCGCCGTATGCCTAAGGTTTCCGATGCAAGGTCAATCCGCATCGGGTTAGTCGGGCCTAAGCCGAGGCAGAAATGCGTAGGTGATGGACAATCGGTCAACATTCCGATACCAGGGCAGGTGAGCTAGGAAGGGACGCAGAATGGTAGCTGAGCCGGACCAATGGTAATGCCGGTCGAAGCGCGTAGGGAATTGACGAGGGTAGGTAAGTCCGCTCTCTGATCCTGAAACGTAAGCGAGGTCCCCAAGCCGAAGTCAGCAAGCCAATCTGCCGAGAAAAACTTCTATGCGTTGAACCTGTTCTGCCCGTACCGCAAACCGACACTGGTAGGCGAGGAGAGTATCCTCAGGCGAACGAGAGAACCTTCGTTAAGGAATTAGGCAACATGTACCCGTAACTTAGGGAGAAGGGTAGCCCGCGGTGATGTTGTCATACGATGATGTCATTGTGGGTCGCAGATGAGAGGCTCTAGCGACTGGTTAACTAAACCACAGGTCTCTGCGAAGCCGTAAGGCGACGTATAGGGACTGACGCCTGCCCGGTGCTGGAAGGTTAAAGGGAGGGGTGCAAGCTCTGAACTG
>CALFHW010000149.1 GCA_937876695.1 uncultured bacterium | reverse complement strand
CAGACAGGTAAAGGGTAGCGAGCCCACCAGAACACACACAGCAAAAATCGTGAGAGTGAGAGGTATGCCCTGAACCGAAGTGCTCGTCTTCAACCCGAGCCCCAGCAGGATGGGTGGCACCAGAACGGCCAGGCTGACCGGTAGCACCAACCAGGCGGCGAGCAAGCGCTTGAACCCGGTCGTGGGGTAAAGAAACCCCTGTAGCAAGTTGATCCGGAAGATTCTGCGTACCATTTTGGAGATGTTCCACCGATGCCGGAGGATTCCCGCGCAGGACACCAGGACGGACGGTTTCAAACTTGCAATGTTCAGAAAGTCTCAAAGCGCCAGGGATGACGAAACTAAGTCGAATCTGAACTCCATGCCATATCGTAAAGTCGTGGCCGAAGAAATGGCCAATTTCCTATCTGCACTATCCCATCCCGACCGCGTGCGCATCGCTCTTGAACTCCAAGACGGAGAGCAAGAAGTGAGCGCCCTCCGGGAAGCTTTGGGAATCTCACCCTCCCGTCTGAGTCAACACCTCGGGCTTTTGAAAAGTCACCACATTGTGCGCGAGCGCAAAGAAGGGCGTCGAGTCTTCTACCACCTGGAGCGAGTAGTACTGGGTCGCTGGCTACTCGAGGGGATGAACTTCATTCAACAAGAAAGCGAGCGTTTGGGGGAGGTCGTGGCCGCGCTCCAGCAAGTAAACGCACCCAAGGAGGGCTGAGTTCTTTTGACCCGAAAAGCCCCTCATGATTAAAAGGCTTTTTTTGTTGATTTGTCTGGCTTCGGCCTGTTTTGCTGACCCGTTTCGTGCGGAAGGGCGCTGGCGAATGTACCACACCGATGGCAGCCCGATCATCGTGACTCTGTACAAGAATCACTCGGCCCGCAGTGACTGGGAGAATGGCTCTCGGGGACACTGGAAATGGATAGACGGACACCTGGTCATGCGCTGGAAGGACGGTTGGCGCGACGTGATCACTCTGTCCGAGGGGCGCTTCGAGAAGCTTGGCTACGCTCCCGGCAACCGCGACATCACCTCCCCCAGCAATCGGACCGCGGCCTATAAACTAGGGCAGTAACAAGACGTTGGCGGTCTGCGTCCAACTGGTATAAGTGCGGATCGTCACGCTCACGCCCGCCGTCAAGCCCATCAGCGAAAGTAGAGTGGCTCCTGCCAGGACAGTTCTCTTCCAGGAACTCGCCTTCCGGTGGGTGACCGGCGCTAGCACAGGGATTTCAGAAACTTGATAGGCAGCGTGTCCTGTCCTTTGACGGTGCACAGCCAGCTCTACGTGGAGAGAAAAATGAGCGCCACAACTGCAGGTCTTAGTCACGTTACAAGCTCCCTCTGTCGTATCTTATCCCTAGCCTAAGGGTCGCCCGGAGGGTTTGCACCCTGGTAAATGTTGCTGAAACGTTGCGCATGTAAACAGTTTTGGCCGAAATCTTTAACAACCAGACTGGCCCAGAAAAAGTATTAAAACCACCCCACAAACTGGTTGACAGCCCTGGGGCACCATGCTAACCTACGGCTCGCCGCTGAGACGTGGCGTCGCTCGCTAGGCGAGCATCTTTGACAACTGAAGAAGATATTAGAAGCGAATGCAATCTCGTTGGTAATCCGTTTTTTGTAACTGATTATTGCGTGATAGCCGAGATTCCAAAAGGAGTTTGCTGCCAAGCGAACTCCAAAGCTCTATGGATAGCCATCCAAAGATGGTATTGAAGTAGAAAAGAGCACATGGTGGATGCCTAGGCGGTAGGCGACGAAGAAGGACGTAGCAGGCTGCGAAAAGCCTCGGGGAGCCGCGAGCGGGCTTTGATCCGGGGATATCCGAATGGGGAAACCGCTGAGCACAAAGAGCTCAGAGCATACGATGAATTCATAGTCGTATGCGGGCAACCTGGCGAAGTGAAACATCTCAGTAGCTAGAGGAAAAGAAATCAATCGAGATTCCCCGAGTAGTGGCGAGCGAAAGGGGAACAGCCCAAACTTGCGTGACGTGATAGGTGTCAGCCGTTGTCGCGCGGGGGTTGTAGGACTGCATGTTGGACTCTGACAGGTCCGAGCAGAGTAAGAAAATCATTGCTTAGTCGAAGCGGCCTGGGAAGGCCTGTCAAAGAGTGTGATAGCCACGTAGACGAAAAGCGATGGTCTCTGTTGTGTAGTTCCTGAGTACGGCCGGGCACGTGGAACCCGGTCGGAAGCTGGGTGGACCATCATCCAAGGCTAAATATGACCTACCGACCGATAGCGATCAGTACCGTGAGGGAAAGCGTGAAAAGAACCCCGGGAGGGGAGTGAAATAGAACCTGAAACCGTGTGCTTACAAACCGTGAGAGGCCTATGGGGCGACCCAGGCTTATCGCGTGCCTATTGAAGAATGAGCCGGCGACTTACTAGTACGGGCGAGGTTAAGGGACTGAGGTTCCGGAGCCGGAGCGAAAGCGAGTCTGAACAGGGCGTTTAGTCCGTATTAGTAGACCCGAAGCGAAGTGACCTATCCATGGTCAGGGTGAAGCTCTCTTAACCGTGAGTGGAGGCCCGAACCGATGTTTGTTGCAAAAGACTCGGATGAACTGTGGATAGCGGTGAAATGCCAATCGAACTTCGTAATAGCTGGTTCTCCCCGAAATAGCTCTAGGGCTAGCGTCGGGATTTAAACACTGGGGGTAGAGCACTGACAGAGCTAGGGGCCCTGACCGGTTACTGAACTCCATCAAACTCCGAATACCAGTGTGAATATCCCGGCAGTCAGACTACGTGGGATAAGCTGCGTGGTCAAAAGGGAAACAGCCCAGATCGTCTGCTAAGGTCCCTAAATTTCAGCTAAGTGGTAAAGGAAGTCAGAATTCTTAGACAGCCAGGAGGTTGGCTTAGAAGCAGCCACCCTTTAAAGAGTGCGTAATA
>CALFHW010000148.1 GCA_937876695.1 uncultured bacterium | reverse complement strand
CTGGAAGTTGATCTGGCTTCTGCCTGCTGTTGAAGCTCCTAGAGCTAGCCAAGCACTACTACTGTAGTCCCCTATCTCCACTAGGCCATCATTTGTCACTACAAATCTATCATTGGCTCCTACTTGTAGTTGCAGCAAGTTCGGCGTCGCTGTACCTATCTCGTTCAGATGTATCAGAGCTGAATTCCTCAGCACCGTGACAAATCCTCCAAAACCAGTCTTAATATCTGGCAAAGCATTTCCAAAACTAGCAGCGAAATCTGTGGTGGAAGAGTAGTTGCCAGCTATGTAGATATTGCTGTTACTAGTAGATTTAATGCCAACGTGAGTCGAGCCCCCAATTCGCTTAGTGCCAACATAGCCGCCAGTACTGTCTATTTTTAGCAAGAAGCCGCCAGAACCCGTGACTACATCTGAGCCTCCAAAGTCTGCAGCGAAATCCACACTGGCAGTCTGATTGCCTGTGACAAAGATATCCCCGCCAGGATGGGCAGTAATACTTCTAATGTTATCCGATCCAACTCCACCAATACTCTTACCCCATACATAGGCCCCGGAGGATGATACTTTAAATACATAGCCGTCGATATCCGCACCTGTAGTTTTATTATCAGTTCCCCCGAAATCTGCCGCAAAGTTTTGAGTAAAGTAAGACGAAGTAGTCCCATAATGTCCTGCCAAGTAGACGTCACCATTAGCATCTACATCAATGCCAAAGTATGCAGGGTTCCCAAAAGTATTTGAGGTTAGTAACAGCCTGGTCCAGGCGTAGGAGGAAATAGAATTAAGTTTGGTAACAAAATAAACATGACCTGGAAACGACAAACTACTTGCCCTATTGTCTGTAGCCCCCCAATCAGCTCCATAGTTCTTCAGATCAAACGTAGAGTCACCATGAATAAATATTTCATCTGTACTGCTTACCTTGATACCTAAGGCTTGATCAAGTCCTGTACCCCCAATTACCCTTGTCTCTCCATAAGTGCCATCAGCGTTTATTTTCGTGATGCAAAGGTCTGCAGACCCAGCACTTATTTGAGTATCTGTGCCTCCCCAATTAGCCGCGAAGTTGACCGTACCTGTGAAAAGACCTGCCACATATATGTTATTACTGGAGTCAGTATCAAGTCCATACAATCCCTGCGCGCCTGTCACGCCATCTGATAAGATTCTTGCCCAACCATAAGTGCCATCAGAATTAACTTTGACTACACTGGCGAAGCTACCCGTTATAACGTCACTGCCCCCCCAATCAGCCTCGTAATCGATAGAAGGCGAGGATACAGAGCGTAAAGTGAAATAAATATTACCTAAACTATCCACTGCAACCCTAGCACCGCTTTCAGACCCCGTCCCACCAACTCTCTTGGTCCATGCGTAGCTACCATCAGCATTGACTTTTGTTAGCGCTGTATCTGCACCACCCGCGCTGACTTTATTGTCGGTGCCTCCCCAGTCCGCTTGGAAATTAACTGTACCCGAGAATTCTGTCAAATAATAAACAGTACCGTCGTCCAGTGGCTCTATATCCTTTACTATAGAGCTGTTTGGGAATGCATCTGTCCTAAGGTATTCGTCACCCCAATCTGAGCTCACAGTCTGACCTCCGGCTGGTTGCACCTGCACAAAGCCCTCTGCGCCTATGCCGCCCAATGCCCCAGAGTCTTGAGCGTACTGAGCAAAGGAAACGCTGGACATCCTCTTTCTTGTGAAGACTTCGGTGTAAGACGCTGCCCCTGCTGGCGCAAACTCCACTTGAATATACACATCTCCAACCGTAGACCAGTCTATTCCAGCAGCAGTGGGGCTAGCAGTACAGCCCGAAGGCGGCGAGCCCAGTGCCGCCCAGCTATTGCAAACGCTATTTAGTAGTAAGTTAAACACCCCATTATATGCCCCAATTTCTTTATTTAAGTGCTCTTCCCTCCACAAGAGATTACCAGCGGTTGGATCATCATACAGGGCTACTCTTAAGTCACAGGTATCATTT
>CALFHW010000147.1 GCA_937876695.1 uncultured bacterium | reverse complement strand
GTTTACCTCACCCTCTACGCCAGCGCAGATCCCTGTCATCGCCAGTAGCTTGGGCCTAAACTTCAGCACTAGTTTAGTGGCCAGCGCGGAGGAGGCTGCCATACCCTTTCTCAAAGCACTTGCCGCTACCACGGTTCGCCGCAGTCCTTCTGAATGCAAAAAACCCTTGTGATACAGGGTCGGGTCGCCATCCAAGCGCATTTTCTGCCAACCATAATCAAGCGCCAGGACAGCGTCTAGCTCTGTCGCAAGAGCACATATAACCGCAAAATCCACCGCGCCAACTCGTCGATCTGCCCGTCGTGCAGCTAGCTTGAGCTGCCCGGAAAGCACCTCAATCCAGCTGACGGATGATTTGGAAATAGCACAAAGTGCGCTTCCTCTTCGCTCCACCTCGTACCTGCCGCTCTCAACCAGGCCGTCCTGATTGGTAATGAATAAAATCTCTGCCGGCAGAAATGCTTGATGGTCTTGAAGCAGCAGGTCGAAGAACTGGATACCTCCATTCTGATTGGGGGGGACGCCGGGCATGTCTGGCAACTGTAAATCAATCAGAAGAAGGTCAAAATCTTCTTCTCTAAGTCTCTTGCGCGCGCTGGTTGCGTTGGTCTCGTGCGTTATGTCAACCTCAAGTTTGGCTTTCGCAATAGCAACGGCCACCTCCTGTACTTTAACGTGAGTGTCATCGACAACAAGAAGTTTCATCATTTGTAAGATTTCATTTGATTGATAAGAACGGATAGTTGCGATTTCCAAGATTCTTGCGCTGAGCTGTAGTACACGATCCCCAGATAGGCTGGCGAAAACTCAGAAGCGAGCTGCTGATCCAACTGTTCTAGAGTAAGTTGTGCGCCTCCGCTTCCGAAGCGATCCAACATGGTGACCACAAAAGTTGGTCTCTCGATCTTCCGAATTTTGCATTGGCGCAATAGGTCGCGGCCAGCAAAATTCTCGGGAGGCTCCTGTGAATTATCAAAATTCGGCATGCTCATATCGAGTATTACACCATCGATATCCTTCATCTTT
>CALFHW010000146.1 GCA_937876695.1 uncultured bacterium | reverse complement strand
GTAGACAATATGGGTATTGCCTTCTAGCTTGTACTTATCTTCATAATAGGCGCGAATATTAATGAAAAGTAAACTAAATGTGCCGAGTGCGACTATGAAGTAGACAGGCGCTAGATAGCTGACATTCGTGGTATAGATTAGCCCCACTAGTGCTAAGAAAAGAAGACTAGGCAGTAGAGCGTGGTAAATAACTTGGGTGGGCTTGGAGTAATCTGTGACACTAGGTAGACCTAATTGTTTGAGCAGCTTGCGGGAAAAGAAGTAATCGGTGAATAACTCCAGCATCAACACTAGCCATAGAACTACACTGGCAACGACGCTAACTATCAGCTGCTCGCTGGCGTATAGTTGCTGTAGAAGCATAAAACCTAAGGCGATGCTAACTGCATATCCAAACTGCCTGCGGTTTCTGGTTAGGGTTTTGATCATGGTTGTCTCATATGTTTCTAGTTATCAAATCATGCCAGTAAAGTTACCCATCACTAGCATCAGCAGTAGTATGCTCAGCGTAGGGATGTGGAGGTGGGACCTTTCAACTTGAGGAAGCAAAAACTTTTCTTTAAGTTTTCTCATACGTACGTGATCGATAATAAATAGACCCAACAGAAAACTCACCAACATTATACCAAATATCTGGAGCCAATTGACTCCGCCGCTGACCGATACGCCTGCTGTTTGCACCGCGCTACTAGCAATCACTTGCTCAAATGCCAGCGGACTGCTTGAGTTGTTGCCAGCCAGGTCAGTTAAGTGTAGGGTAACTTCTGTGAGTTTCTCGGGCTCGGTAATCTCTACGTTCCATTTGCCATCTTCCAGCTGCTTCATGGCAAATACCTGGCTGCCGATTTGAGCTGATTTGGCGATTATTTCAGCAGAGGATATGGTTTCTGCTGGAGTTAACTGGAAGGTAGAAATAGCCAGCCCGTCTGGGGCAACCACGGTTTTTTGTAGGGTAACTTGATCAATGCTTACTATTTCCGGGGCGGTATCAATTTTTAATTTTCTACAATCGTTCTGGCCGTC
>CALFHW010000145.1 GCA_937876695.1 uncultured bacterium | reverse complement strand
CTGGTGTGCCAAAACTACAATTCGCCGACATCACCGACCTAGAACTCATAAAACTAGCCAGAAAACTGGCGGAGAGTATGAAAAGATAGCTAAAATGCTTAGAAAATTATATATCTATAAAGTATACAGGGGGTTTATAAAGTTCTCTTTGAATACCATGAGATTGTCTGCACAACAGGTTTATACAAATATAGCTGCTTAATCGAAGAGAGTAATGATTACTATATAGCTAGTAATTTTCATTTCGTCAATTCAGATACATGTATTAAAATACATAATAAATAATAATATAAGTAGGTATAGATAATATGGGAACACCCGACGAATATAGAAATGGAGAGATTGTAGGGAATAAAATTGATATGGCTAAACTTGAGCTGGCCCCATTCGTCCGTTTTGGAGAGACAGGTTTTATTGCGACCGCAAAAAATATCTTGTACCCAGGATTACAAGATGAAATGCTTCAGAGGGGCATTAGAAACTTCGAGGTAGGCGACGTCAATAAAACCGGGATGCGCTTTATCGGTGACCCGCTTTCAATTAAAGCCATCCTAGCCCAAGGGAACCCAGAAGAAGATACAACTGATAACCTTGAACCCGGTAATCCAAACAACTACACATATGTATCAAGCCTTGCCAGGGAAGCCACTCACAGGCCTTACGGACCTGGTTTACTTGGTGCTACCGATCAAGAATGGAAAGAAATTTACCCAGTGATACGTCCAGCGCTTGAGCCAAAGCAAGTGGGGAGGTACATCCCGGACATACTTGATGCAATAGATCTTCTAGATAAAGATATTCAAAGATCAAACCGCTCTGAGACCGGGATAAGCGAATTTAATGCTGCAGAAGTATTCAAGCCCTTTGCCTTCAGAGGTATTTTCAGTGCCTTGTTTAACAGCAGGACCAAAGATGGGGATATTGTGAAGCTACCGAGATTAATGAGGAACGCTGCTTTCTGGCCAACAGTCCTAGGTTTTGCGGGTGGATTAGACAAACTTAATAGATTCTACATATGGCCTCAGTATCAAGCAAGGCGAGCAATACTACAAAGAGCAGTTGGTCGTATTGTAGGTTTTAAAAAAACTAAAGGAGCGCTAGTTCAGCTTGAGGGAAAACGAGGAAATCAGATGGGTGAGGCAAGAGGAGCTTCGGGTATGCTTTTAAGGAACCTTGAACAAGCTACTTCAGAAAGTGGGATCCCCCTTAAAGTTAAATCTGTAAGCCCCAGAGAAAGAGTAGACATGATTCCCGCCGTACACAATTTCTTGAAGAATAGTCAAGAAGATAGTGGGAATAATCTAGATGAACATATGACAGCTGCGTTAAACATCCTGATTAACTCTGGTAACCCAGAAGATCAGGAATTGTTAAACACGCTTCGCGCAGAACTGGAAACCGGCGTAAACCTTGATGAATACGTAAAGGATAGAAATAGTTCATATTCTAAACTCATAGGTAGAGCCTACTCAAAGACGATTCGGATTAAGTATCCGACAGCCGTCGGTACAGTATTGCACCTAGGTGCAGCTGGATTCGATACAACATCTGATGTAGGTCCAGATATCTTCAGAATGATAATGAAATACCAGGAGTCGACTGACCCGGATCAACAAAAAGCTTTCCAGGAACTTGCCAAAGAAGTGGATGAAATGAAAAGCATATTAAAAAATGATACGCTATCTGATCAAGAGAAGTATCATAAATATACTCAATACGTGCTCAGCAAAAATACAATGCTTGAAGCATTTAAGAAGGAGACCTTGAGGTTGAGACCTATACTACCAAATCTCCCTATGGTAGCAAATAAGACCTTCGAAATTCCATATGAAGATGAGAATGGCAATATTGTAAAGCAGTTGATAAATAAGGGAGACCCTATAATGATCGCGCTAGGCATCGTTCATAAAGACCCTATGTACTGGCCAGATCCTGAAAAGTTCAACCCACTGCGCCACATCGAGTATGACAATAAAGGAAATATTATATCAACCGATGCAGGTAACAAAGGCAGGCCATATGGAGTCAATGCTTTTGCCGAGATGTTTAAAGAAAGACGTTGTCCCGGGAAAGAATTCGCTGACGCTGAACTAAATATACTTCATCTGCACTTCCTGATGAATTATGACTTAGTCGGTTTTGAGGATGATGGCATAAGCATGCTTAGAGGAACAGCCGCAATGCCGAACTTACGAATCCAGACCAGACTAAAAGAGAAAAATATAATAAAGCCACCCGTCCCGATTGCTGCCTAGGTTCAACTGGAAATCGACGAGAGTATGAGGTTAATAGTTATTGTGTGCTGACGAACTACAACCCAAACACCTTTTCTAACGCGGGGATGACCTGTTGGTAGAGGGTTTGGTCGTTCTCGATCTCGAAGACTAGTCCGCCTGCCTCTTTGACTTGCTGGCTATAGTCTTCTATTTGCGCCAGGGTGGCTCGTGCCAGCTCTAAGCGTTGGGCGATTTTTTCCTCTACAGCGGGCTTTTTGGCTGCGGGCAGGGATTTGTAGTTTTCACGAGCCTTAATGCGCTTTTCTAACAACGGGAAATTGCCCTCAGAGATTTTAAGGAGTAGGGGAGTAAAGTCAGGTAGCTGCTCCAGAGCGTCAGAGAGCGCCTCGAGACTGATTCCTAGCGTCAAAATCAAGCCTTGCTCAGACTTTTCCAAAGCCTCGCTCTCCAGCCAGCCATAGCTTTTGCCCGCGTATTCCAGAGTAAAGATGAATTCCCCCCGCCCGCGCTTCTCCTCAAACTCCTTCGTGCTAATCGAAACAGTAGTAGTAGACTTTTCGCCAGGCCTAGCCTCACGATCGGTGTATTTGACGAGTTGGTGAAACGAACCAGATTTAGATAGTTCTTCCTCCAAATGCGTCTTCCCAACTCCAGATGTACCAGTTATTATTAGCCCTCTCATTACCTTCAATTACTAATGTTAATTAACCTGCTCAATTGTAAACCTCTTACTATCGATCTCGTAGCCTTTGCCGCGCCTACTGACCACTAGATCGTCGACACCCGCGGCAAGTAGCGACTTTCTGAGCCGCGAGATCTGCTGATCTAGCGACCACTCGCTATAACTAAAGCCGCTGCCCCAGATCAGCTCCGCTAGCTTCTCCCTAGAAGTGAAGCCGCCCTGCAAACTGTCCTTTGCCACTTCTAGTACTAGCTGCTTTTGCTTGGGGCTGAGCAAACTGAGCAGGTCAAAGTCCTCCAACAGTAGCGTCCTAGCTTCGCGGTCTAATAGCAAGGTGGTATGACTGCTGGGGGTCAGGGCGCTGACCAGCCACTTTCCCCGCAGCGCCAAGCGGCTTTCGATTTTTTCGCACAGACCCAAACTCACCAGAAGCTGCTTCATCGTCACTGGCACCTGCCCATCTCGTTGGTGGTAAATGCTCTTCAGGTGTGGCCAATAGTCATGCAGTCTAGCTACCAGATTTTTTTGCAGAGACTGCAGCTCCTGGCTTGACTTAATGGCCTCCAGCTTAAGACCCTGCTCTAAACCTCTAAGAAACGCCCGCATTAGTAAGGGGACGCCCCCGGTAGCTGAGATGATATCTTGAACATACGCCGCGCTGAGCTTTTGCTCGTGTTTAAGCTGATTAATTTCTAGCCACTGCACCGCTTGCTCGTCACTGAAGTAACCCATGTATAAGAAATTCTGCAAGGACAACGAATCTAGACTGCCATCTAGTAGTGGTTTGTGTTCAATTGTATGACTTATAGTATGTAACTTATCTTTATGTTCCTGCGTCAGCATATCAATAAACCGGGCCCTGTCATTGCTTTCTTGGCCTTGATTGTCGAGGACGAAGAAGATCTTCTCGGTCTTACCAACCAACTCGACTAGCGACTGCATGATGCTCCCACCCACGCAGCTGAGCCTCTCTTCCAGTTGCCTCGTGAAGAAATAGT
>CALFHW010000144.1 GCA_937876695.1 uncultured bacterium | reverse complement strand
CTGCAGACGCCTACAAATTCGCTGGTGGTGGTGATTCAATTGCAGCCATAAATAAGTTCAATCTATCTGGTTTTAACCACATCTCGACCGGCGGTGGAGCAATGCTGGCATTTGTGAGTTATGAACAGTTCCCTACTCTCGATGTTGTTTTGGAGGGTGAGAAATGAGTAAAAAAACCGCCAAAAAAGTTATTCTTGTGATAATGGACGGCTGGGGGCTAGCCAAGAAGGACAAATTCAATGCTATAGACAATGCCAAGACGCCAAACATAGACAGACTTATCAGGGAATACCCAAACACCCGGCTAAAGTCAGATGGACTGGCAGTAGGTTTACCTGAAGGTCAGTTCGGTACATCTGAGGTAAATCATATGACGATTGGAGCTGGTAGAGTTATTTTTCAGGACCTGCCAAAAATTTCGAAGTCAATAGAAACGGGTGAGTTTTTCCAGAACAAAGTACTCCTGGATTCAATTGCGCATGCCCAAGATAGCGGCGGGAATATTCACCTGGTTGGAATTTGGAGTGATGGGGGTATTCATATGACTACCGAGCATGTTCTTTCATTGTTACAATTAATTGAAGACAAAAAGTTTACTGGCAGTGTGTTCTTCCATATCTTTACAGATGGGCGAGATACACCCCCTAAATCAGCCGAAAGGTACTTAAAGGCGCTAGAAAAGCGCATCGGCAAACATAAAAACATCAACGTTAAAATTGCTAGTTTGCAGGGCAGATTCTATCTAGACAGAGACAGAGATTGGGAGAAAACTGAAAAGGCCTTTGCCTTAATGCGCTCTGGTAAAGGAAAACCTGCCCAAGATTGGCAATCAATGTTAAACTTTGAGTATAACCAAGGGGTTACTGATGAGTATATTCAACAGTACATAACTGATCCGGCGGGCACTATCAAAGAGAATGACGCAGTGATATTTAGCCACTATCGAACTGATAGACTGTATCAGATTGTAAAAAGGTTACTAGACGAGAAAATAGAAAACTTATTTGTGGCAACCTTTATTAGTGTCAGTAGCGAGTTTGATACAGTTAAGGTAGCTTTCCCCCGAGATAAAATCGACAATACCTTAGCTGATGTGATTTCCCAAGCCAAACTTCGCCAGCTACACATAACTGAAACTGAGAAATTCGCTCACCTAACTTTCTTCTTAAATGGTGAGCGCGAGCACGAACTTTCCAATGAGAACTGGATCATGATCAAATCCAATCGCTACGTAAAGCCTTTCTACAACTTTGAACCCAGCATGCGCAACTTCGATATCACCCAAGGGATTGTAGCTGCTATCGAGGAAGGCAAACATGAGTTTATAATTGCGAATTTGCCTAGCGCTGATATGGTTGGGCACACTGGTAATTATGAGGCTGCGGTGATCTCAGCAGAAGCGGTGGATTATTGTATTGGCAAAATTTACGAGGCCATCAAGGATAAGTTAGACGAATTCGCGCTCTTGATTACGGCTGATCATGGCAATTCTGAAATAATGTGGGATTACGAGAATGATCAGCCACATACCCAACACACAACATCGCCGGTGCCTTTGGTCTTAGTCAGCGACCTTGACTGCAAGTTAGACGCTAGGGAGTCGCTAGCGGATTTGGCGCCTACCGTCATCGATCTAATGGGGCTTAAAAAGCCGGCACATATGAGTGGAACTAGCTTAATTATTAATAACTAAAACTGTGATAATACTCAATTTAAAAAACTACCCAGAATCCACCGGAAAAAATTTGGCTGGCGTAATAGCCGATTTGCAAGCTGCCGCGCAGCAAGAACCTAGAATGGCAGAACATATTTTCCTAGCACCTGCGATCTACGACCTACACATGGCGGTAAGTTTAGCAGGTGGAGTCAAAATCGCAGCGCCACATGTAGATTTAAAGCAAACTGGCAGCACCACCGGTTGGGTACCTGCAGATTCTTTGCTGGCAATGGGTGTGGATGTTAGTGTGCTAAATCACAGTGAACATAGGTTTACCGACTGGGCTGAGCTGGAGCAGGTGATTACACAGGCTCAGGCTAAGGGCTTAAAACTCATTGTTTGTTGCGAAAATCTAGTGGAAGCAGAAAAGCTATTAGTGCTAAAACCTTATGGAATAGCTTTCGAAGACAAGGATCTAATCGGGAGTGGTCAATCCATTACTACTGCTAAGGCTGAAGATGTAAAGAAATTTATCGCTATGGTCAAAGGTAAGAGCAAGGCCATCATCGGCGCAGGTATTTCAACTGGGGAAGATGTGCGCAGCGGTATTGAATTTGGTGCTGAAGGATTTATCTTGGCTTCCGCCTTTGTCAAAGCAGCTGACAGGAAAGCCAAAGCGATCGAACTAGTCGCCCCTTTCCTAGTTTAGGCAAAAGCGAAGATGGACATTAAAGATATAAAAAAAGTACTCGGGACACAGAAATCAAAGTTTTTACTGGAACATAAATCCAAGACCTTTCCAGGGGCAACTTTTGTAAAGCCTTCGGGAAGGTTCGTGGACGAAGTGTTCAGTTATTCAGATCGCAATAATTCTACTCTACGAAATTTACAGTCATTGTATGATCATGGCCGGTTGTCTGGCACTGGCTATTTATCTATTCTCCCAGTGGATCAAGGCATTGAACACTCAGCAGGTGCAAGCTTTGCCAAGAATCCCGATTACTTTGATCCAGAGAATATCGTAAAACTAGCGCTTGCAGCTGATTGCAACGGCGTTACCTCGACCCTTGGGGTACTAGGGCTGGTCAGTAGAAAATATGCCCATAAAATTCCTTTTATAGTGAAACTCAACCACAATGAACTACTCACCTACCCCAATAAAGCTGACCAGGTGATGTTCGCGCAGGTTGAGCAAGCATGCAATATGGGAGCCGTTGGCGTGGGAGCAACTATCTATTTTGGCTCGAGTGAAGCTACTAGACAAATTCAAGAAGTGTCAGCAGCATTTGCGCAAGCACATAAGTTAGGGTTGTTTACTATACTTTGGTGTTACACCAGAAACGATGCCTTCAAGGTTTCAGATAAGGACTATCACACTTCGGCTGATCTTACTGGCCAGGCAAACCACCTGGGCGTCACAATTCAGGCTGACATTATTAAGCAGAAGTTAGCCACCAATAACGGCGGATTTAAAGCTCTAAACACAGGAGGTTCCAGTTATGGAAAGCTTGATGAACGTATCTACACTGAACTAACTACTGAGCACCCAATTGACCTGGCCAAATATCAGTTAGCCAACTGCTACTTGGGCAGAATACCACTGATAAGTTCTGGCGGTGCCAGCGGCGAAAACGACCTTCAAGATGCCCTGGAGACTGCGATTATAAACAAACGTGCCGGCGGCAGTGGACTTATTCTAGGCAGAAAAGCCTTCCAGAAAGAAATAGAAGCGGGAACTGAGCTAATCAACGCAGTTCAAGATGTCTATCTTGCCAAGGAAATCACAATCTGTTAGCTTAGTCTGATATGCACACGTTAAAGCTAGAGACTGTTTACAGGAGCAATATCAGCCTTATATTTAGATATTTCAGGCTGCGGACATTTTCTAAGGAAGTTGCTGAGGACCTGACAAGCGAGGTTTTTATGAGGCTAGCTAGGAAGTTTTCTGTAGTTGAAAATGAAAGTGAGCAAGTAGCCAAGGCCTACTTATTTGGCATAGCTAAATTAGTATTTCTTGAGTACCTGAAACAAAAGTACACACAGCAGTTGCCAGTTGGCGATCAAATCGATGATTTTGCAGACCACGTAAAGGAATTTATTAATGATAACTTTGAGGATGAGCAAAGATTTCTTAGACTTCAAACCCTAATTGAAAAGCTTCCCGAAAAGCAAAGACAAGTAGCAAGCATGCGACTTATCGAGAGACTCAGCCTAAACGAGATCT
>CALFHW010000143.1 GCA_937876695.1 uncultured bacterium | reverse complement strand
AAAAATAAATTAATTATCAGTCGCTTAACGCCGATGAAAAATACGACGATACTAAAGCGCCAAATACAATAGCCTGAATCACTCCTGACAACAGAGATAATAGGATGATCGGGATCGGCAGGAATGCCGCAAAAATGCTCATCAATACAGCGATAATCACTACTCCTGCAAACATATTCCCAAACAGTCTCAATGACAAGGAAACCACTTTAGCTATTTCGGAAACAATATCAAGTAGGCCGATGAATACATCTACAAGAGATAGTAGTCCTGCGCCAATACCCTTTCTAAACCCACGAATAACCGCGCCCACTCTGAAGAAGTTACCTAAATAACGGAAGATATTCTTCTTCCCGATGCCGAATATCTGGGAGAGGACAACCATAGCCAAAGCCATGCTTACCGTAACGTTGAAGTCTGTGGTGGGTGTCCGGAATAGTGGCATTCCTTCATATCGAAATCCATCCATGAAGGGCAGAAATGTAGTAAATAAGTTTGAAATAGCAATATAGACAAATAGAGTACCGATCAAAGGGAATACCTTCTTGGTGATTTCCTTATTGCCGATAATATTCTCTGTAAAGTCGTACATGGCTCCAACGGTAATCTCTAGCATAGCCTGTGCCTTTGAAACGTTCTTTAGCTTAAGCCCTTTTAAGTTTATTAGAGCTAGTGCCACAATAATTGCAAACGTCACTAATATTGTAGCCAGCAAGGTATTGGTCACTGGGAAGCTACCCAATTTGAAAAGCACATCTGGGCTTATAAGTACACCGCCGTTTGGAATTTGAAACAAGTTCATGCTTTAAGTATTTGGGCTCTAATTTTAAAAACTACAAACCAGGCAACTATATATGAAATTATCAAGGATACCACACTCCCGTATGGCTCTATGCCCAATAATCTGTCAAAAAACTTTCCTAGTAGGAAGGACGACATGGCAGTGCCAAAGAACGTAATCCCCACAAGAATAATGAATCTTCTAAATTTTTGTTTTGCTTTATCACTCATCGTTTCTTGCTTGTCTAGTTTACCAAGTTATAGGGCGATTATACATAGTGTTCAAGCCGCTTGCATGAATTAAACCTGACTTTTACCTGACCAAGTTATTTTACTAACAAGATATATCCTCTCCCTTTACTAGTCTCAATATCAATTCCTTTGTATTTCTTTAATGCTCGCCTGAGCTTTGATAATAGCTTGTCGATGGCATAATCAGAGTATTTATCGATGTAATTACTACCCCAAATAGCCTGCCCAATTTCCTCCCTACTTACCAGCCCCCCCACTCTCTCACCTAAGAACTTGAGCACCGTCTCTTGCTGAGGGGTTAGATCAGGTAAGTAGATAGAGTATTCGGAGAGCTCGAAGAAACTTGGGTCTGAGGCTTGCGCTAATGATTTTTGCCGACCGACATACTCCTTTAGTAGCTCAGCGCCAAAAGCGCCTTGAATGTTGCTGGATTTCCCAGGCTTTAAAATTCCACTACTTTCTAGGAACTTTCTTTGTAAGTCATCTACAATCTGGCGTTGTTGACCGGAATCTACACGCAGCAATAGCTCTCTATTCTCCTGTCCTAAGCTCTCCCAAATTTCATGGATCTTCCACTCAACCTGATAGTCCTGAAGATACCTGTCGAGGTCGTTTTGATAGTCTTTAAATACATGCGCCACCGAGATAAGTAACGAAGGCACCCCGCCGGCAAGAGCGTAAATTTGTTTTTGTTCATTCGCATCAAAACCTGCGATTACTTTACCTAAACCTGAAACCTGAATCTCGACTAAGCTAGGAACTGAAATAACCTCGAAGTTGAAATGGTGATAAAAGAGCTTACCAAGACCTTCAGTAGGCTCTAGTTTACGTGGGTTGATGAACTCATCCGCAATCAACACACTGGTCAGATTAACTGCGGGGGCAATCTGTCCGATAGTCAGGATTTTATCTAATGTGAAGAAGAACGCATTAGAGAAGTTGTATAGGCGCTGAAACTCGTCAAATATTATCAGTATATTCCAGGGCTCTACTTTGGCGGATTTGATCAGCTCTGCACCGAGCGTAAAAATCTCAAAAGGATTGTGAAAAGAAGCTACATCTTCACGGCGCAATGGAGGCAAGCTAAAGGCGTTCAGTATGCAGTTGATAAACTCTAGTAAAATTGCCTGCTCGCTGGGATCCGGGAAATTGAAATAGTTCAAATAGTATACCCGCTGAGGCTTGAGGGAGTAAACCTCTTGCTGGAGAGTGGTTGAGATACCATTGCCCGCTACACCAATTAGGAAATTAGGATTACCAGGCTTAATTTGATACTTTTGTAGCGATTTAAGTTCCACCATTTATAGCTACATTATACTGGCAACTTGCCCAAAAAGGCAGTCAATTGGCAACTCGCTGATGCGATGGGCTAACTACCTGACTGCATGGTCAGCTAGAATGACCTTTTCAGTAGTCTCGGCGCTTAGCATGACTCCAGGTACTCCTCCACCTGGGTGAGCACTTGCGCCCACTAAATACAGATTCTTAAACTCCTCGCTGCGGTTATGTGGACGGAAGTTAGCAATTTGCAGTAGACTAGGCTCCAAAGACCAGGCAGCGCCTAGGTAGTTATTGCGCTGAGACTGGAAATCCTCCGGTGTGAAAGTCTCTAGGACCTCGATATTTTCCCTTAGACCCTCAAGGCCAAAATCTTCTTCCATAAACTTGAGTATTTTTTCAGTAAATTTTGGCGCCTCTGATTTCCAGTCGATATCTGCAGCTAAGTTAGGCACCGGGATAAGTAGATACATACTCTCGCAGCCCTCTGGCGCCATGCCAGCGTCACTTCTGGTAGGCACATGCAAGTACATCGAAAAATCGTCAGCCAGGATTTTCTTGTCGAAGATATCTTTGATCAAATCCTTATATCTCTTGGACAAGATCAAAGTGTGGTGCAAAAGCTGGGGGTATTGTTTTTTTGTACCAATATAGAGCAGAAAAGAGCTCATTGAGTAGCTCTTGCGCTTAACTCTGCGGTCTGTCCAGAGCTTGCGTTTGCTACTTGGGATTAGGTCTTTATAGGTATGGGCAAAGTGTCCGTTAGAGACTACGATATCAGCCTTGATATCACCTGCCTCAGTGCGCACACCCACAGCCTTACCATCCTCAATTAGAATCTCTTGAACCTCTCTATTTGTCTCTAATTTGCCGCCTCTGTCCTTGAATAACTTCACAAATGCGCTGACCAGCGAGTACATTCCGCCTTTCGAAAACAACACCCCGCCAATCTTTTCAAGGTAAGGAATCATTAGAAATACTGCCGGAGAACGAAATGGATTGCCGCCGATAAAAAGCGGGTGGAAAGAAAAAGTAAACAGAATATTTGGGTGTTTGAAGAACCTTCTTACCACAAATACACACGGTAGTAGCGCGCCTAGCCACAAAGCTCTAGGTAGGAAGCCAAGCAGCGCGCCGAGATTATCAAATGGCATAGCA
The DNA here is from genome assembly GCA_937876695.1 of uncultured bacterium. Classification (GTDB taxonomy): domain Bacteria; phylum Patescibacteriota; class Dojkabacteria; order CALFHW01; family CALFHW01; genus CALFHW01. The sequence goes on along the minus strand of CALFHW010000143.1, from coordinate 1,451 downwards.
CCAAGCCTATCTACAATAACAGCTTTGTGCATTCGCTTAGCATAACCCATGAATCTGTCGTAGTTACCCGCGTCCTTAGTGCTGAACTTAGCGATTTGCTGTTTCATCTTTTCTGAGTCACCGGTGTAGTCTAGAAATGTCTTATCGTGAAAGTAAATTCGATAGAAAGGGTCGATAGGTTCGATCTCGATATAATCAGAAAGCTGGCTACCTGCCTGCACAAATATACTTTCTACGATCTCAGGGGCGGTGATCAATGAAGGACCTAGATCAAATGTATAACCTTTCTTCTTGATCTGCATAGCCTGGCCGCCTGCCATTCCCTGTTTTTCAAGGACTGTGACATCTGCCCCTTGGGAGAGTAACCTATTGGCGATAGCTAGCCCACCAAATCCCGCACCGATTACCACCACTTTCTTACCTTTTAGCTTGCCCTGTAACATTATTTGCTTTATACCGTTAACAAGTTAGAATTAACTAAATCATACTACTACAAACACTATGAGAAAATATATGACGGCGAGCTTGAAGCAATATAATAGTTTTGGCATCGATGCTAAGGCAGACCAATTAGTGGTAGTGGAGACAATAGAGGAACTGCGCGAGGTATTGCGTAGTGAGGAATTTAAACAAGCGAAAGAGACGCTAATTCTGGGCGGCGGTAGTAACGTACTCATCACTAGGGATATTGAAGGAATTGTTTTGGTGACCTCCCTGAAAGGCAAGTCTAGCGAGCAGTTCGAGCAGGGCGGCAAACAGATGCTTAGACTCAAAGTAATGGCAGGTGAGAACTGGCATGAGCTAGTAACTTGGGCAGTCTCAGAGAGCTGGTGTGGTTTTGAGAATTTAGCACTTATCCCGGGATCAGTTGGGGCGGCTCCCATGCAGAATATTGGTGCTTATGGTGTAGAGGTTAAGCAGACAGTAGAAAGTGTGACATATTTGGAGCTGGAGAATTTGGAGCTAAAAACCCTAAATAACACTGATTGCAAATTCGGTTATCGGGACAGCATCTTCAAACAAGAACTAAAAGGCAAAGTTATTATTACAGAAGTTACATTCGTGTTATCCCAAGATGTAAAGCCCAACGTTAGCTACGAACACCTTCGAGTTCAACTAGCTTCCATGGGGATAACTCCTGAAGCTGCAACTATCAAACAGGTTTATGATGCCGTAGTCGCGGTACGCAGCAGCAAGCTACCTGACCCCAAAGTCATCGGCAATGCCGGCAGCTTCTTTAAAAATCCGGTTTTGCCAAACGTACAATTCGAACAGCTCAAATCAAATTACCCTGAAATCCCTAGCTATCCTGACAAGGAGGGATTTACCAAAGTCCCAGCTGGCTGGCTGATTGAACAGGCCGGATTTAAGGGTATCCGCAGAGGGGAAGCAGGTGTTCACGACAAACATGCTTTAGTCTTGGTCAATCATGGTGGCGCCACTGGTAATGA
>CALFHW010000142.1 GCA_937876695.1 uncultured bacterium | reverse complement strand
TAAGCTCCGCTGCGCTCTTGCCTTTTGCAGTTGCACCCAACAGCTCCACCGACTCTGCTAACTCCGATCTAAAGAAAGCCTCCAGGTCTAGTTTGTAATAGTTAGCAACAGTGTTAGTTATCTGTCCAGATGAGTATTCCAAGACCATTAATTTTGACTCACTCACCCCACTAGCCTTAAGCGCCGCAACTGTGAGTTCCTTTTGCAGGTCTAATAGTGCCTGGTTATCACCAATACCTGGAATGTTTACCAAGAAAGCGTCTCCATCAGCATAGAGATCACAGATGCCCATATACACATCCGTTAGTGTAAGGTCATTGGTAGAATTAAGCGCCGCGAGTGTATTAACTGCGTTATCTTTCCCTGCCTCCCTGGTATAAACACCTCCTCTGGCCGCAAGATTCATCAGCTGAACCAAAGCAAACGCATTCTCAATCTGCCGCTTAAGCTCTATATCATGCCCCGGACCTGTTTGGGTTATACCATTAGCATTATCTTTTATCTCATCTAACTTATCCCTTAGGATCTGCTCTTTAGTCCCATTTATATTTGCACCTGCAAAAGTGGGATTTGCAAGTAGCTCGACCATGGCCCTTTCAAAGAGATAGTCCACCACGTTTATAAATACCTCTTTTTTAACTGCCTCATTAGCAGGATCAATGCCTCTCATTAGTACAGTATTTCTCTTTAGGTAAGCACCGACGATTTTCTCGTCATCAAAATGTCTGGACCTATCTAGTGGAGATCTACTAGCAAACATATCCCTGATATCCACAGTCACAACTTCTAGCACCAGCCCCGTACCAGCACTATTAAGCTTGAACTTTGGCACCACTATGAAGTCATCTTTTGCATCCATGAACAGGAGCGCAGTTTCTAATGCCCTAGCATTTGATCGATCTAAACTTTCCTTTACCTCGTCTTCATCATCTGTGATATCTGGGCTGATAATTGGAAAGGCTAACTGCGAACCCTTCTCCCTATATGAGTACAACCCATAAGTCTCTAAATCCTGTGGACTTTGATCATAGTCTAGTAAGACAAAATTTCTAGGAGTCCTATCACCTTCTGCAGTTACGTTAATAACGTGTCCAGGCATACTCAAGATCTTATTCACACTGGCATCAAAAATTTCCCCAGGGACCCTCTCAATAGAGTACTTGCCTAGCTTCTTTTTATCACCTAACTTTATTTCTTTCTCAACTACTGGGTTTGTCGCAGTCCCCACCGGTAGAATATATTCGGTGACTCCATTGTCCACAACATTAATATTTCGTGCATTTAATCCTGGCTTGAAGATGCCCTTCATTAGTTCCTCTCGAGCCTTTCTGTTCTTGTCAGCAGCAATAATCTTTCTTAGCTCAGCAACCCTGCCACGAATATTCGGTCCAGTCAGCTGACCTCTAATGAACCTATTTGCCACATCTTGTAGGGTTGGGGATTCCATCATGTTAATTACATCTATAGGATTACCCGCCGGTGGTATTACCCCAGTAGGTAGTGGCGGTATCGCTGGTGTGGTCGCTATTGGCGCCACTACGGGCGTCGGTGCTGGAGTGGTCACTACGGGCGTCGGTGCTGGAGTGGTCACTACTGGCGTTGGCGCAGGTGTGTGTGCGACTACTGCCAGTGTTCCCTTTGCGTATATCGGATTTGTACCTACCACTTCCCAATTATGTCCGCCCAAAAGCCCGGGGAATTCAAGCGCCATGACCTTTTCTTTGCCTGCCACAATTGCCATTACCATACCAGCATCTACGAAATTCTCCGCCAGAAACTGCACCCACTTGCGCTCTTCCTCGCTCCAGGTTCTATCAGCATCACCTAGCTTCGCATATAACTGGTCAACCCTATCCTCCCAAAGTTTAATAAATGGATCTTCAAGCTGATTTGTCACGAAAGCATTATCATAAAGTACACGACCACCGGCCTCCAGAATTATTCCTAAAAGACCTAGGTGAGTATACTCTGTATCATCATCAATTCCTCTGGCTTCTATAAGTTTCTTTAATACCTCTTTCCCAAATAACAGTTTGGGGTTCTCATCAGCACCGCTCAACTTAGCTAATATTTCTGAACCCTTTTTAGAACCTGGCTTAGCGTACCCATTACCATCCTTGCCATATAATTCAGCCAAGTCATTTTCCAAATATAAACTTGCCTCAACTACATCAGCTGTATGAAAAATTCTAGCAAGCGTTCCTGAGGCATTCCTCACAAACGGTGTTAACAGTCCGGTTGATTCTATCTGCCTTTTTACCTCATTGATTGTCAGGCCCATCATCCTCTCGTACAGAATGGCTCTTTGCTCAGGGTCAGCTGCCATTTCAGCAGCTATATGGGCGGCGGCGGCTGTGTCGGAGTCGTGGTACATGGCTCTGTTGAAGGCAGGGAAATTGGTACCATCTCGGTACATTCCTACAACTGGTGTTGTCGCCCTACTGGCACCGGAACCTCTTCCAGGTCTGTCAATAAAGTGCTCGACAAGTGAATCTCGCTTCTGCAAGTTCGCTCCAGCTGTCTCTAGAGCAGCCGAGACCTGAGTAATATAAGCTACTAAATCAAGATCAGCATCAGGTATTTCACCATCGATGTAGTAAGGATTTACTAATTGATCCCTATTGGGCTCAATTCCCCCATCAAAAATCTCCACCAGACCCTCGCCGACTTTGAGTTCGGGCTTTTTAGCTTGATCGATAGTCAGGTCTGGCACTATCCCATTCATAAAACGATCTAGAAAAATTTGGTAGTGCTCCTCCTTGAATACATTAATCTCTGCCCCATCTGCTACATTACGAACTTTTCTGCCATTATGATCATAATATGTCTGCATACCATCAACATCTGCGAATGGAAACTGCATTCCTTTCTCATTAGCATTGTCAATATTTACTAGGAAAATACCCCCTGGATTATCTCTTGCTATTTCCCCACCTTTACCCACATGACCATATGCAACACCTTTAATAGGAGTTCCATAAGCAACATTCAATGCAGCTATGAATTTATCAATATCAAAATCAGTTTTTGCATCTTTAAGAAATTCACGGTGGATAAGATCTCGCATATTCGGCCTTTGAGCGCCGTATTTATTAGCCTCGTCATGGTTCCTATTCCAAAGAGGAGAAAAGGTCCTTAATTGATTTTTTTCATCAAAACCTGGATTGGTAGAATCTCCATAATCGGCTTTCACCAAGAAAGTGAGCAGTGATTTCTTGAGTGGAACATCATCCCCAGCCATAATGACCCTTGCCTGTTCATAGAATTCAAGTGGTGATATTCTTTCTTTATCAGCTTCAAGAACACTTCCGTTTTTAAGGTTTTCCGGTTTTGGCAGCCCTACAATTTGATATGCACCACTAGCATCAACCTCCATAACAGGGAGTGTATGCTGTCTTAAAACTCCGTTAACCACGACACTGAATCTACCTCTTTTGCATATTGCTTGATAGAATTTTTGACCTACCTCATTTTCCTTAATGTTCTTCAATAGTGATACAAACTCGTCAAATTGAGCAGGTAAGACTTTTCTCGATTTAATAATCGCTTTTTGCTCATCATTGATTTCTACACCCAATGCCTCAAATGTTTCCAAACCTGAATTACTACTAAGCCAGTTTAGTATCTTTTTGATATCCTCTTTGGTATTTGGTTCATTAAGATTTGTTTCTAAAGTATCACCTTGCCAAGTAAGGTCATTAATAACTGTCATTGCATGCATAAAGAATGCATCGTGATTACCATAGATGTATATAACTTCTTTGTCTTCCTCCAATAGATCAGTTATTCTAGCTATCTCATCCCCAAATGCAGTGGGGTTTATCTCCATCCCACCAATACCATACTTATATAGGTAATTGGATTTAGGATCTGGTACATCACCGTTAATTATTGTAAGAGTTCCTTCCTGGTGGTCTGGTAGACCCCCATGTAGGTCAGTAACATCTATGACTCGGGTTGCTTTAATCACCTGATGTTTTGACAAATCGTCCTTTATTGGATTTCCACTTTCGTCAGTAATGCTAAACTCCGTTTCTGCATTCTTTGCATCAAGATAGGCATAATATGCAATGTAATTGTAGTAATTGGCAACCATCCGGGGCCACACTTCAGGTTGATTGACATTTTTATTTGTTAAATATTCTCTTACATTTACTTCAACTTGTTGACGATCCCCACTACCGATACCTCTCATCCTTGCAACTCTATACTTGATTGCCAAATCAAGCCTTTTAACGAAATCTTTCTCCGCTGCCAATACAACCATGTAGTTCTCTGGGGTCATTTCGGTCTCGACTTTGGGCAGATCATCGTCCTTATCAAACGGATCGTCATCGAAATCCGTATTGGGTGGAAAGCCGCCCCCACTAGTTGTATCCCCTGTCGTGCTCCCATCCCCTGGTAGAACTACACTTACATTAGCGCCATTAGCAGTAGGGTGATTCAACCTTAACTGATTTGCCAACATAGCAAGGTTAGGATCTTCAACAAGCTGAGAACGCCATTCAGTTGTGGCACCAGTAAGGTCTTCGAGAGTAGGATTTGCAACCTGGATTTCCCTCATCATCTTGTTCACACATTTTTGTACCCTATGTCGCAGGAACTGTGTTAGGCCTTGGCGAGTGGGAACTTCTTTTTTAGTCTGCTGCCTTTTTTTGCTATTGCTCTGCTTAATTTTATCAAGATAGTCCTGAATTGGCTGCGGTAGTGCCTGAATTTGCTCATCAGTCATTCCACTAATGTTATCCGGGAATTCCTTATTCGCGAGCACTAACACCTGCATATCAGCATGGATTGCTTTACATTCTTCCATAATCTCATCTCTTTGTTCATCATCTGTGATAACCTTTGCCAAATCGAGTTTTAAGGGTTTAGTCGTCTCATCTATTGGGTTCCAGTCTACTATTGCAGCCAAAATCCCTATCCCGGTCACCTGGTTTGCCAAAAATTGATCAGCTTCTTGAAATTTCCTTCCCTCGATCGCTTCATCAAATGCATTATTGACCCCGGAGATATCCTGTTTCATATTTAGCAAATTTGCTACAGATCTCACTACTTGTCTTTTGCGGTTGTTCTCGCTGGTCAACCCTGGATCATCTTCAGCATCTGGTAACCGTTTATATAGAGCCAGATTTGCTAAGAAGTTCGCATAATCATATTTTCTTCTGTAAATATCCGCAGCGGGAAAGCCGATAAGACTTAATTTACCATCATATTTAATTACAGAGCTGAGTTTCCTGTATGCTGCAGCAAAAGTGCTATCTGGATCTGCCTCAGAAAAATCAAATTCTTCACTATTCTCCACAGCTCCAGCTACAATATCGACCACATTTAGGCTAGGTGTATTACCGCCGTCAAAATACTTTTTAAAGGATTGTTCAACAAATACAGCTTGATCTGCATCTATAATGCCTTTATCTTGCATTGCTCCCAAACCCAAAAGCATACGATACTTATCAGTGTTTACGATCAGCGTCTCCTTAACATTTGTATCAAAGTCCCCGTATTTATCTCTATGCGCCACTTTCACCCACCTTTCCTTGTTTCACAGTTACATTGCCCAATTTGTATTGTTCCTGCACATTTGCGACTATCTGAGTGATAGCCTCAGTACTAATACCCTTCTCCTCCAGATCCCTGGCAAATTCCTCCAACTTCTCCATAAACTCGTGTCTGGGTGAACCTGGATAGTTGCCGATTCTCAGTTCCTCTAAAAGCACCTGATCACCTGAAATGTCTAGTTCAGTTTGCAGTTCACCATCGCCATCCTCGATTGCATCGATTTCCAGGTAATCCTGGTCTAAAAGATTCTGATCATCCTGCTGACTCGTGGCGCTGGCTGTATTGTATTGGTCGTCCTGCAAATCTACGTTTTACAAAATAAATCCATGGCAAAATTTGCCTATATCTACCATACTAAAACATCTAAAAAAGAATGTCTATGCTTTTATATAAATAGTTTTGGGTAGAATTAGCAGAGCGTATGCATCGCTGCTAAGCAAACAGAGGTTGGGAGTGATAGAATGCAAACTGAAGATCAAGATTTAATTTAGTGCCAGAAAACAATCCAGTGCACTAGAGTACATTGATATGATATAATTATATACATGGACATAGAAATAACCGCGAGAGAACCTTTGCTACCGACGCCTCTTAGGCAAAGCATTGCTTTGCCAGGATTACAATACCTAGGATATGAACCAAACATAGAAACAATGGCATATATGCCCCCTGTTGTTGTATTTGATCGCCTACCCCTTTTAAAAGCTATAGATTATTTTCGTAGCTCCTTCGATCCCAATAACAAGGTAGAAGTGGGTATTACGCTGTTAGGCAAAGCTACGGAAGCCAACAATCTCCAAGTGCTAAATGTCAAAGGATTTAGACTCTGGGGAGCAACTGATAGAGGAGATATGCGCGTAGGCCTCAACCTAGCAAATGATATTGGCCGGCATCTCGACCCTTTAGACACGGAGTTTGGAGACATACTAGGTACTTGCCACTTACACCCAGAACTAGGTGCGAGGCCTTCTGCACTAGACTACAACGCAAATCGTATGATTTACAATTACTTAGGCAATAATTTCCCCAATAGAAGAAATCAACTCTCACCCTTTTTTATGATATACAATGCCGAGAGAGGCACAAAAACACATAGTATATCAATACATACGATCGAAGAAGACAATAGTAGACCCAATAAGGGTCATGTAAGAGTTCCCGCGATTTATGTGAATGGTCATATAGATGACCCTAAAGTAAACTTCTACGACCCAAGTCGCTAGTGATCTATTGTGAACAATAGCTGCCCGACTGATCATCTACACATTTACGCCCTACCCTGCTATAATCTGGGACGCTTCGAGCGACTAGCTCAGTTGGTTAGAGCGCGGTCCTGATAAGACCGAGGTCCTAGGTTCGATCCCTAGGTCGCTCACTTTTTTACTGGTGGCAATATTTCCGGTTGACTAAATATCAATATACCCCCGATAATACATGGATGGCCAAAGACGCAAAGTTACTAATTGATTTTGATTCTACGTTTATCAAGCTAGAAGGACTTGATGAGCTGGCTAAGCTGGTTAGTTCGACTGGTGGAAGTAACAGCGACACGATTGAGCAAATCGAGAAGCTAACCCAGCTCGGCATGGAAGGCAAGATATCATTCGAAGAGTCTCTATCTAGGCGTATCAAAATGCTGGAGTTTAAGCAGGCTGACTTGGCTGAATTAATTACCCTACTCCGCGCAAATATCAGCGATTCGGTGCTGCGCAACCAGAGTAAATTCCTACAACACGCGGAGAATATTTACATTCTATCGGGAGGTTTTGAGGACTTTATCATTCCAATTGTGGAGAGCTTCGGCATTTCCAGCCAGCATGTCATCGCCAATAAGTTCATATTCGACTCGCGGGGGGTCTGCCGCGGCTATGAGCCTGATCGGCTGACTGCCCAAAGTGGCGGCAAACTCAGAGCCGCAAAGGAGCTGGCACAGACAGGCAGGATCACAGCCAGCAAAACGATAGCGGTGGGCGATGGTTATACCGATCTGGAAATCAAGCTAGGCGGTGGCGCAGATAAGTTCATCGCCTTCAGCGAGAATACTTCCAGGGCTTCGGTGCAGGACCAGGCAGATCTAGTGACCGCGGACTTTGGCGAGGTATTTGAGTATGTGTTTGGGTAGGAGATCCAATTATATCGCCTTGTAATATTACCTCTGTGTCATGTATTGATTTATATTATTAATTTAATATATAATCAATATATGATAAATCACGAAGGGTACGATAGTGATGGCTTTGATACAGGAGACGATCAAGACGGCGAGCTGTATGATGCTGAATATTTAAAAATTGCGGAAAAGCTAGACCTGGGAAATACCCTAGGGCAGACACTTATCAAAGGGCTGACAAATAAGTACTTCGGTGATCGGAGTGTAGATCCATTTAGAGCCGATTGGGAGAGTTGCGAAGGCGTTGACAGTGCTAAGATACTTCATTTAGGTCCTTCTATCAACATGCTTATAGTCAAGAAGCAAGTGCTTGATTCCAATGGTAAAGAAGACAGGTTTGCGCTACATATTGGCATAGTAAGAAATGCTAATACCGACTCAAGTTTTATCATCCCGCTGACCGCTGATGAGACCGATACCTTAATCCTGACCAATGAAAACGAGTTAGCAATTCCAGCAGCCGAGGCATTCGAGCTAGTGCAGTTTAATTCGGAAGTAGTTTCGGGTGCAGTTGGGGAAACAGAACAGATATCTGGTCAACAATCAATCTATAAATACCAGCTGCATAGTGTTCATATTGCCCAAGTTATCAATAAACTCTCAATTTTTGGCTTAAGAATTTCCGACTTCAGTGATGACGGCATTAAGTTCGACGAGGCCGCACTTAAGGTCGTAATAAAGCTACCAAATATCGAAGCCAACCCATATCGGGAGAGAAGCCTTGGCCAGACTTTACAAAATATGCGGATGACAAAATTCAGACACGAGGAATGGTACGAGAAAATGCAGGTGCCTCCCCTTCCACAAATTGAATACCAGTTAGATGATGTAAGCTTGACTGCCTGCGAAAGCGCGACTGACGCGGCATCACTAGCCGAAGCGATTGCAAGCATCCCAGGCATCGGCCAGGTCATCTCAGCGAAGTCTATTAAATGGAGGCTACTCAACTTGGCTCACTCTTGGGATGGCTCCTCTGAAGATCAGCGTGATACCGGCACGAAATTAAAGGCTTTACTCCATGAGCTGGGAATTATTGAAATACTTGAAGGGCAAGATGATAGCGGCTTATTTAGTTGGAATAATGCAGCAGAAGTTGTAGCTGCTATTGGCAGAGTCCTCCCTCCATGGGAAGCTGGAAAAATATCACTAACTACTATTCATCAACTGGCACAAGAGATTTTGAATTTGGAAGAGAATAATTTGGAACAGAATGTTTTGGGTGAGGGTAGATTAGATCAAGCAGGATATATAAAAACAGGTTTTCATGCCAGGAGCTCGAATAGTAATCTCGAACAACACAGTCAAGCTATACAATACAGCAGGGAACTGGCACAAGAAATTGTGAACAGGTATTTGCAAAATCCTACTGTACCGGGTAACTGGGTCGGTCAGGTAGGCTTCATTGAATTGCTTGCTGAGAATAAGATTAACATTTCACGCGTTACTTTTGCTGAGGCGTTAGAGAATGTCGAATGGTTCTTTAGAAATGTGATTGGTATAGATATGGGAGTCTTTGAGTACATTCAGCGGGACGCTCGTGCCGCCATCGACCCTGAGAAGACTGGATATAAGCATTACTGCCTTTCAGGTCAGGATGGGAAACTCTACTTCAGACCGGAATTCGTATATGCTATCGCTGAAATTCTCAAAAATGAACCTGGAATAGACTCCAGTGGCCGAATGTACTCACAGGGCAAACCTTCCATCAGCCACGAGGTATTGCAAAAGTACAAGTTTGCCCGCTATCTGCCGTGGCTTCTAAACAGGCTAACAAGTGATCAAAGGAAATATCTGAAAGCGCTCGCAAAGACAAATACAGCTGGCCAACACCCAAATAAAGAAGACCTGGCTGAGGATATGGGTGTTTCGGGAAATGCAGTCTTACCAGTTCTGAGAAATATTTCCAGTTCGCTGACACCAAGCGCACACCATTATAATAGTCTGGGGATGCGAGTAGTTGAAGACAACTTCAGTAAGGTGATCAATATTATGATACAGCAGGGATTCCAGTTAGAAAGCCTAAATAGTAAACCACAAGACGGAAAGATTGTCTATCTAGGCCTTAAAATCGTGAAATATTATGTCGAAAATGGCGTGGTACCTTCCAGGGAGCTAATGATTGAAATCGCCTGTGAACTTGGCATTATGGTCGAAACAGTGAGCGGAGTCGACAAGCTAGTTGCTGAATTTATCAAGGTAAATACTCCAATTAGTAACTGAGTCTAAAGAACGGCATTTCTTAAGCAAGTATAGCGACCTAGACTTAGGGGTATTGAAGGTGTAAAGAAACTTGACTTGGGAGTGCTTGCAGAGATAAAGTGTGCACTAGAGGAATCCATACTACACTATCGTTTTGACTTTGTAGATTTTGGCCGGATCAACCCAGAATTCAGGCAAGAGGCTGGTAAATACAAGGTATATATACATTAACAAAAATTGCAGATAACATGACAAACCATACACATAGCGAAGACCTGGCTGAAGAGGTAGTCGAAACGACCAAGACAAAACTCATCCTTGCCAGTACTTCACCCCGCAGAAAGCAGATTTTGGAAATGTTGGGGGTGGAATTTGAGGTGAGAGCTGTAGATGTGGACGAATCGATTGTGGCAGGCGAGAGCCCTTATGACTACGTCCACCGCCTAGCGATCGCTAAGGCGCAGGCTGGAGCTGCTGAGGGAGCTGCTGGCAGCCTCCCAGGGCAGAATACTCAAGAGATAATCATCGGCGGCGATGTGACGATTGACCGCGATGGTATCGCTCTAGCCAAAGCAGAATCTCCAGCCGAGGCCAGGCAAATGCTCCACTCGCTCTCGGGTAAGACCCACATCGGTAGGGATGCATTTGCCGTCTGTATTGCCAGTAGCGGCCAAGCGACACAGCTATATGCCAGCGGCGTGGCTAGCACTTTTGTCACATTTCGTGAGCTCTCAGAGGAGGACGTCGAAGACTACATCGCCAGTGGCGAGTGGGAAGGTAAAGCGGGCGCTTACGCAGTTCAAGGCAAGGCCGCAGGGTTTGTAACTGATATCAAAGGTAGTTTCTTTGATATTCTAGGACTTCCTATTTACGCAGTAGCCGCAGCCCTCATCAGCATTCACGCGCCGGAGTTTCAAGGCATCCCTGAAAAGTTAACAGAGATAACAAAATTTGACCGACTACGCATCGCACAAACGCTTGCTACCCTTGTTCATAAAGATTGAACATAAAACTGGATATACTCCCCATAAGGAAGCAATAGATAAGCAGCCTGTAAACGTGGTGTGCAACTTAATTATACGTCGTTCGCATGGGGAGAGCTACGGATAAACAAATCCGGTGAAGTTTCATTATTTTCTGTTAAAATAAACCATGTCTGAAGCCAAGAAACTAACAACCCAAGAGCAAGATTACTCGCAATGGTATCTGGACGTGATTGAGGCTGCGCAGCTAGCGGAGACCTCGATTGTAAGAGGCTGCATGGTAATTCGCCCTTACGGGTATGCTATCTGGGAGGGCGTACAAGGGTTCTTAGACAAGAGGTTTAAGCAAACCGGCCATGAAAATGCCTACTTTCCCCTATTCATTCCTAAATCGCTACTCAGCCGAGAAGCTGATCATGTTAAAGGTTTTGCCAAGGAGTGCGCTGTGGTCACCCACCACAGGCTGATCGAGTCACCCGACGGCAAAGGTGTAGTAGTCGATCCCGATGCCAAACTCGGCGAGGAATTGATTGTGCGCCCTACTTCAGAGACCATTATGTACGAGACTTATTCGAAGTGGGTCAACTCCTGGAGGGATTTACCTGTCATGATCAACCAATGGAACAATGTGGTGCGCTGGGAGCTTAGGACCAGGCCTTTTTTGAGGACAGCTGAGTTCTTGTGGCAAGAAGGCCATACAGTCCATGAGACTGAAGATCAAGCTGAAGCTGAAGTGATGCAGATGTTGGGTATTTACCAAGAGCTATGCAAAAACATCTTGGCCGTGCCAGTTATCCCAGGACGCAAGTCTGAAAACGAAAAATTCGCAGGAGCGCTGCGCACCTTCACTATTGAAGGCCTGATGCAAGACGGCAAAGCGCTGCAGTGTGGCACTTCGCACAACTTAGGCCAGAACTTCGCCAAGGCATTTGAAGTGAAATTCGCAGCCCGTGATGGCAGCACCCAGTATGCCTGGCAAACCAGTTGGGGTCTAAGTACTCGTATCATCGGCGCCTTGATCATGTCGCATAGCGATGACAAGGGATTAGTGTTGCCACCTGCAATTGCCCCTACACAAGTAGTTATCGTCCCTATCTTCAAAGAGGAAAACCAGGAAGCGGTAATGGCCTACGCTACTTCAGTGAGTGAGAAGTTGCAAGACCTTAATATCGAATACGCAGGCAGCGTAAAGCAGGATCTCAGAGTCAAACTAGACAGCAGAGACTTTGAATCGCCTGGCAGGAAGTTCAATGAATGGGAGAAAAAAGGGATTCCAGTGAGAATCGAAGTGGGACCGAGAGATATGGAGGCAGGCAACGTAGTAATGGTCAGAAGGGACACTGGCGAAAAGCAGGTTGTCGCTCTCAAGGACCTTGCAAGCACTATCACTACCCTGCTTCCCGAAATGCAGGCTGGTCTTTTGACCAAAGCTCAGGCTCGCGTAGAAGCAAATACACACGATGTCGACAATTACGAGGACTTCAAGAAAGTTCTAATCGAGAAAAAGGGCTTTGTACGCGCCTTCTGGTGCGGCGATGCAGATAGCGAGGCTAAGATCAAAGCCGAGACCAAAGCCACCAGCCGCTGCTTGCCGCTGGACGCTAAAGAAGAATCAGGAACTTGCATCTTCACTGGCAAACCAGCCAGTCACCGCTGGCTATTTGCTGTGGCGTACTAGCCAGATAGCTTTTTCTGTTAATATTAAGTTAATTATGAATAAAGCCACATTTGCGGGAGGTTGCTTTTGGTGCACCGAGGCGCTATTTAGGCGCGTTGAAGGAGTCAAATCTGTAGTTTCCGGTTACGCTGGCGGCCAGTTAGAGAACCCAAGTTTCGAGCAGATCAGCAGCGGCCGCTCGGGCCATGCCGAGGCAATTGAAATAGAATTTGATGAGTCGAAAGTGTCCTATCAGGAACTGCTGAGGATTTTCATGCTCACCCATGACCCCACCACTCTAAACCGCCAGGGCGCAGACCACGGGACTCAGTACCGCTCGGCGATTTTCTATCACGATGAGGCCCAAAAATCAGCCGCCCAGGCAGTTATTGCGCAATTGGGAAGCAGCACATCACCCGCCAATGGCAATTCCGGGGACAATGATGCACCTACCTCCTGGCAAGATTGGTGGGAGGGCGAAACTATTACTACCCAAATCGCCCCTGCTAGCAGATTCTATCCAGCTGAAGATTATCACCAGAACTATTATGAGCTGAATAGGAATCGGACCCCATATTGCCGTATAGTGATCGATCCTAAACTCAAAAAACTCGAGCAAATACTCGCGAATTAATTGGCATTAGGCAATTTCCCCAGCAATCGCTAAATGTTGTATAATATATGCAGGAGTTCCCAATTACGGGGCTGTATGCGCCAGCAATGGAGGGCATACCTAGGTAGGTTCAATTCCTACGGCTCCACTTTCCCACCTTTAAACAAATACTTCCTGGTGATGATGCCGGCGAGTGCGATCAAAACTGCGCTGGCGATGAGTAATAGAACTGTAGGCCCTGGTAGCGAAGTCTCAGGCAGGACTGGTGAGGTGGGTCTTACCGGCGGCGGCGTGACTGCGGGAGGTCTAACTGCAGGTGGAGTTACGGACGGGGGTCTGGTGGCTGGTGGCGTTGTGGGTGGCGTGGTCGGGGGCGTCACTGGTGGCGTCACTGGAGGATTCTGGCCGCTCCCGGTAGTCCTAGTCACAGCGATCTTAAAACTCTTAACACCACATTCTTGATAATTGCCGGTCGTCACTGACAGCTCGCCAGGATCTCGCGGGGTGAGGATCATACCCCCTACTCCCAGCGCCCGACGCCCGTCGAGGCCCGCGCCCTTATAGACCAAGACCGCGTCATTTATAACGTTCCTCGCTAGATCACCGCTGCTGCTGCTAAAGACGTACAGGTTAAGTTTGGTGCCTGCAGGCAAAGACAAACCGCCGCCGCTGGGATCAACCAGGCCGCTTGAACCCTCCCAGGCAATCCTCAGCAAAAACTCAGGGAAAATACAGCTGCCATTGCCTGCGGAGCCGCCATCATTACCGCCCGTGCCGCCATCCCCACCATTAGCTGGCGGCAAATCCGGCCCGGTAATCGTCCCACCACATCCAGCTCCCCTGATTTGCGACCATTCACCGGAGGTAAGTTTGTTGTATTGGAAATTTGGGTCGGGGTTGGTCGCAAATCCATTGAACATCAAAAACGCGATTACACTCCCATCCTGCCTCAACTGCTCCGCCTCCCTAGCCATATTGGCAACTGCCTGCACATGTGGTACATCGGGTGTTGATTTAATCGGATCAGCATTGCGCTCAGATTCATACAAACCCGTCTCAGTTATGAAGTACTTCCTACCAGGTAAAGTGGACTTGATTCTACCTAACTGTTCTGTGACAGTCTGCAAGCTGCGGCCACGAATGTTGTAACCTTGAACATTGTAGGCGTTAACACCGATAGCATCCAGTCCGTCCCATTTGGCCCCAGCAGCGTTCATCGACCCAACCAAGGCTTCATGTTCGGGGTGGGTAGCGTTGAAAACCGGAGACATGAGCTTCACATTCGGCAGATTCCTCCCCTTAACTCCAGCAATCACTGCATTCATATAGGCAGCTAGTGGACCGCCTATGCTGGCGCCATTGCCCCGCTCGCCTCCAGTCCAGTTCTCGCCTTCAGGCTCATTAGGCCCTGCGATGGCATAAAATTCACCGGAAACCTGCCCAGACAAGGCAGCAATAAAGTCGACATAGGTCGCTGGGTCGGAGAATGCACAGCCTTGGCCAATACAAACCCTAAGCAAAGGTGTCAGCCCTGCCGCCTGGGCACGTTTAAACGAATCTGCCACAGTGCTGAGTTGCCCGGGATTCATCACGATCTCCAAGGTATAGCCCATCCCAAATTTCCTGGCTTGCTCATAGCTGCCATTGGATCCAGGCGTGACTGCTGCCAGGTTAATCCCTAACTTGCGGCACTCTGCCGAAGAGGCTCTGGAATCATCTGGGGCTAGATTCTGGGTTACCAAATTGGAAATTATCAAGGCCGAAATCAGAAACATCACGGCCAAAGCTAGCGAAACTCCGAGTAGTGCCTTGCGCGTCTGGTCGAGATTTTTTATCCGCTCTGCGATATTCATATTCGTAGCCATAACCTATTCTACAGAGAATGCGGCTAAATTCCCACCAACTGCCTAAGTTCCTCGGGCTTTTCCAGAATATAAGTAGGACTTGCTTTGGCTAGGGCGTTTCTGGTGTTGAATCCCCAGCTAACGGCCGCGATGTCCACTCCAACCTCGATACACGAGGTGACATCTCGAATCTCATCGCCCAGATAAAGCAGCTCCTCTTTGCCGATCTGATACTTTTCTATTATCTTTTGTAGCGCAGTTCTCTTGCCGGACATCCCGATGCCGCCTTTTACAAACTTCGGGGGTAACAACTGAGAACCGCTGGGGGTTTGACTGCTGGGGGTTTGACTGCTGGGTGTCCCTTGCCTAGCGAACGTCTCGAGCACGGCTTTCTCCGAATTGGAGGTCACTACCCCAACTTGCCTTTGACCGCTTATTTGAAGATCTTGCCAGACATCTAGAATACCTGGGAAAAATTCCAGTTCAGCCAGCTTCCTGCGATAATTCCTACGAAATTGCCAGATGAAAATTGGTAGCAAGAAACCGGGCATCCCCACCTCCCTGATGACCTCCCTGAGATCTCGTTCGCGCCAACTCTCGATCTGTTCCTCGCTAAAGTTCCTGCCTAGAAACTGCTTAGCCATGGAGTTAACTGTGCTAGTAGCTACCCCGCGGCTATCCACCAATGTACCGTCGAAGTCGAATGCAATTACTTTGTAACCCATTCAATTATGATAGCAGATCCCTGGCTGATAGAAGTTAATTCGCCGTTAATCTATTAATTAGTGCCTGTTTGAAATCAGGTGACTCAACATCGCCATCCATAATCTTACTTAGCGATTTATCAAAAGGACTATACTCAATCTCAATAACTCTATATTTCTTGCCTTCGGGTGTTTCAGTCGTTATGGTGATTGGTTTTACTAGCCTTGCACCTCTCTCATATCTATCCGCCTTTTGGTTATAAGTCTTAGGTACCCAATCAATTGTCGTGACATGGTCACGACTTTCCACTCGCATTGGGTGACCATCTACATTCGCTAAGCGCAGTAAGTCCATTTCCCTATCATTTTTCTCATTGAACTGAATAGCACGATAGTTAGTCCCACCTGCAACTGTCTCATCTTCGCTGCGAACTAAAACAAATATTTTATACCTATCAACACCTACTTTTTCTGGATACTTTTCAAAGACTCTAATACCACCGTCTGTAATTATAGTCTCCTCTTGGCCCAATAAATTGATGAGTCCATCAACTGTTTGATCATTATCTAGAATTAATTGCTCACCAAAAATTGGAGTAAACTGCTCTTCTGGCATTAACTTCCCATCTGGAGTCATGTACCAAGTTGGCCTAGACTCGGGGTCTCTTTCAGATAGAGGAAGAATTGACATAATTATAAACTAATAAAATTATATGGTGCGATTATACAACGGCGGCCTTCGATAGTTCAATTATTTCTTTGCTGCTAGGTCATATCAGGCTCTCTCACCATCTTATCTGACCAATACCTTTTCTGGATAAGTAATCGCTTGCCTTGCTGAAATGCTTGCAGCCAAAGAACCCCTTATGCGCTGAGAAAGGCGATGGGTGGGCTGCCTCGAGGATGAGATTTGCCTCACCAACTGCTCCAGCCTCCTCAATCAACGTTTTCTTTTGCCTGGCGTAATTGCCCCAGAGCATGTAGACTAACCCAGGCCTGCTAGCGGCAAGCTGACTTATAACAGCGTCAGTGAATTGTTCCCAACCCTTACCTTGATGTGAACCCGCCTTGCCCGCTTCTACAGTCAAGGTGGCATTTAAAAGCAACACCCCCTGCTCTGCCCAAGCTGTAAGGTCACCATTTAAGCACTGTGAAGCCCTGCCTGTATCTGCCTCAATTTCCTTGAAAATATTTTGTAGGGAAGGTGGGATTCTGCCTCCCACACCACCTGCTGGAACGCTAAATGATAATCCTGTTGCCATCCCAGGTGTATGATATGGGTCTTGGCCGAGGATTACAACTTTCACCTGATCAATGTCGCAGGCCTGCAGCGCAGCAAACACCCTACTGGGGTGGGGAAACACCTTTTTACCTGCGTACTCCTGACGGACAAACTCTCGCAGCTGCTGGAAGTAAGATTTTGCGGTCTCACCCGCCAGCGCAGACTTCCAACCTGCTGGGAGCTTTACCTCTTTGCCTTGGCCTTGGCCTTGGCCTTGGCCTTCATTATTGTCACTCATGCTGACATTATAGTCATTTTTAATGCGAATTTTAGGATTCCTTCATGATTATTTTAGAACTATTCGCTATTATATCCATATGAACAACCAAGACCCGCAAAATCAGATAGAACATCTGGCCAGCATAGACTTTAGCCAGCTTGTCACTAAAGAGTACCTAGATAAAAAATTGGACCAGTTCGTCACCAAAGACTATCTAGATAAAAAGCTCGAGAACTATGCCACTAAGCAGGACATCTATACTCTAGTCGCTTATATGCCAAACAAAGAAGACTATCCAACCCGTAAGGAATTCGATGAATTGAGAATGGAGTTCAGAAACCTGCAAGATCTGGTATTACAACTCTACGATTTAGTGAATACTGAACTTGTCATCCGCAATCGGCAGTTTGAAGCGCAGTTCAATAGGCATGAAAATGCCCTGCAGAGAGGTGGTTTGCTCACACATGTTGTTGATAGAACATAATATTAGTCGCAATACTGTGAAAAGGCAGGTTCACCAAACAAAATACTCTAAGCAGTCATCATTCCTCTTAGCCTTCGTAGAACTGCATACACTAGCTCTACCTGCTCCATGTAGGCCACTTGTGGATGATCGTATCCCCGGTGAAGAGGGATGCTTTCAGCGTTCTGACCTACTACCTCACCCGGATGCTTAAGTACTGGGCAGATATTTTGACGTCTAGCAGAATTACTCGGTACAACACCCACAGTAATATTGTTCGCGTCACAAAATGATTTTACGGGCCCAGAGACAAGCTCTATTATTTTGTCTAACATCTCGTTATAAGTTGTAATTCTTTCTGTTAACTCAGATTGGGCAGCGCCATCCAGACCCAGCTTCAAGAGTGAATCCGGCCCTACCCCCTCTATCTCAACTATTAGTCTGGGTTCCAGCCCATTCCCATCACCTCCAATTGATGCCTCAACTCCCCTAGCAGCTTTTAATAACAATTTATGAATAACCTCGGGTTTAGTTTGTAGAAATGTATCTAGTGTGCCTTCAATAGCAGTTTTAGATGCACCCTCGGGTGCATTCTTAGAATAGCATTTATGTGCTTTCTTAAGCACTATAGCGGTTATCAGAGTCATCAAACCTTGATTATCATTAATCACCCCTTTTGGGCTGCTGAAGTAAGTAAAGCCTTCAGTGCCGAGTCCTACTTGAGATATGTAACCCCAAAGGCTCTGATGAGGATGCATCATGCTTCTAACATGCTTAGCAGTATGCTCATCAAAACTAGCTAATACAGGCTGGTCATCAGTCCTCAATATCAATGTGGTGGTTTCATAGGCAATAGTAAAGATATTATTCAGAAGTTCCCTAACTACCCCCAACTTTTGATAATCCTCGGTACAGTGTGTTGCTATTGCCCAAGCGGACTCAGCAATCATATGGTCCGCCTTACCCAGCTCCACGTCTTCCTTCACTTCTTTACAAGACAAGTTTACTGCTGTGTTTAGTATCTGAGCAGCATGAGCTAAATTAGCTGAAATCTCATCTTGGTCTACAAATCTCTCAATACTCACCACCCCAGTTGGAGTGAGAGAAGTGTCTGACGGTACCATATATATCCCTGAACTAGATCCACCCTTTGGTAAGTCTGATATACCATGTCGACGCAGGTACTCAATAAGTCCTGTTATCTGCTGCTGTTCTGCCTCCATATAAAGTGTGATCGACACCGGTCTATTACCCTCACCAGTGTTAACCATATTAATCGTGTGGATTGGTCTTATATGCTTCTCTTTGGCACTGCCTGATTTTATCTCTACTTCTGTATGTTCAGCTCCCATAGTATTGCATTATACGGAACAAGCCGTTATATTACAACGCTATAAACTAGCATACGGTAAATTGTCTATTTGGTGTTCGCTTGAATGAGGTTGCCTTGATCGTTGTAGCTGGAGGAGGCCCAGCGATTGATTTTGTCCTCTACCACTTCCTTGGGAGAGGCGTATTTCTCGCGGGAATGATTGATAATCTTCTGCTTATTGCCTTGGGCAACCCAGCTGGGCGGCAGCGAAATACCGGTAAACGGCGAGGTCTGCGAGCCCTCAACAGTTATCTTATTCACATAGTGATACTTCTCTAGATTTACTAGGTCCTCAGCCGTCAGATGCGGCCTGTACTCGCGCTCTAGGACAGCCGCGTCTTTAGGCCCTACCACGAAGTTGAGCATGGAGCCGACGTTTCCAAAAATAGCGTCGCGCACCTCCGGCAATAACTGATCGACATACTGATGTGCTACAACCAGATTTAGCCCGTACTTACGGGCTTCAGAAAGAATTTTGACGAAAGTGGTGGTGGCGAAGTTCTGGAACTCGTCTACGTACAAGTAGAAGTCCAGACGCTCGCTCTCCGGGATTTTGACGCGCTGCATGGCATTGGTATAGAGCCTAGTAATCAACATTCCGCCTAGCAGCGCGGAGTTTTCCTCGCCGATTTTACCTTGTGATAGATTTACCAGGAAGATTTTGCCTGAATTCATCACATCCTCTAGATCGATTGTCGATTTAACCTGCCCTACGATGTTGCGAATTAAACTTCCCGAGGTAAACCGACCTACCTTATTTTGAATCGGCGATAATGTCTCGGTCAAAAGCTTCTGATTCTTAGTCATTTCAGCGTACTCCCTCTCCCAGAACTTCTTTAGAATTGGGTCATTGATTTGTTTCAAGATGAATTTGCGGTAATTGGGATCATCCAGTAGCCTAGTTAAGGCAACCAGCGAGACGTTCTGAACCTGCAGCAGCGTAAGTATTGAATTCCCCAGGATATACTGCAACCTCGGTCCCCAACTATCGAAGAATTTCTTGAAAATCTCTACAATTCCATCCGCCACAATGTCCTTCTCCTCACCCTCTTTGAGCTTCAGCACATTCAAGCCTACAGGGAAATCCACATCTGACGGATCAAGTAGCACCACGTCCTGAATTCGGTTCTCGGGGATCAGGCTCAAGATATCATCGATCAAGTCCCCGTGGGGGTCGATTACCCCTACCCCTTTGCCGGCATAGATATCGCCCATGATCAGATTTTTCAGAGAGGTAGACTTTCCTGTACCAGTTTTACCTAGAATATACATGTGCCTTCTGCGATCTGCCTGTGCCAGACCGTAGGGAAAATGTAGGTTTCGATAATCCGTCATACCGATAATCCGCGCGCCATCCTGTCTCCCAGGTAAGTTCATAGGATATGGGAGCTTTCTGGATCGTGACCAAGCGATGCGCGCTACTTCCACTGTCACATTTGGCAAGTGATAAAGTGAGGCTAGTTCCTCGATATTGACTATGTCGGTCGTCATCTCATCCAGTAATCTGTTCATATATTTTGATCGCACGTCCATAGTCGCTTGTGACCTCCTACCTAAAATTGTACTCAATACCCCTGAACCTCCCTTTAGGCTGGTAATGCTGTTATAGACGCCAGTTTCAAATTGTTTGAACGATGCCTCCACATCCTCTAGGATGCGCTCGGAAGTGAGTTGATCACCGGATTGCGCTAAGATGCGGATGATAAACTGAAAGCCCAATTTGGCACTTTTGAGCTCGATTTCCTTGAGCTCGCCCGTCTCCCCGGCCTCAAGTGTTACCTTTTTCCCTTCACCGTCCTCCTTATTCTTGCGGGAGTTAATCTTGCGTCTGCCTGCCTCCTGCCAGCTATTGTCGATCGGGCGCACCACGTATTGAATGAAAACTTCCTGGTCGCCCTCAAGTTTGCTGATGGCGCTGGTGATCGATGCAAGTGGGTCTACCTCAAAACTCTTAAATGTCTTAATCGGCAAGTAAAAGTCCTTAGCTAGGCCCAGCTCTATGGCGGCCATTTTTTTACCCGAACTCATCAGCCCCCCTGTATAGTCTTGGATTTGCTTAATCTGAGCGTCAGGATACTGCGCGTAGATTTGATTCTCTAGAAACTGCTGGTAGCGCTTATTGATGACGGCCAGAAAATATATGCCGTAGCTACCAGCCACAATCTCTAGACTAAAATGGTGTAGCGATTTACCCCTCCCCCTCAGCATTCCGTAAAGCGAGGCATAGAGCTGTTCTGCGGCCTGTGGGGTCTTTTCGTTGTCGTGGGGAGTGGTAATGCGCAGCACTACTTTATCTTCGATGCGTTCGTTGATGCTAACTCGCAGGCGTTGGTAGCGCAGCAGGAGCACCAATAGCACCGCCCCCAGGCCAGCGGCAGCCACAATTAACACTAGAGCAGTAATGTCCATTACCCTATTCTAGCAGAAGCTGAAGGTGAATATCAGTATGAAACAATTGCACTCGATAAATAATAACCCTATATAAAGTAACCCGGTGATATCCCTACCACCAAGCTATGTTGAAGGATAAACCTTATGTTTTCATTACTCCCGATTGTCGTCAATTGCCCCGTAGGTATGGCGAATACAATCGTTCCCGGTACAGGTCTGTAATACATCTCACCTCTCCTGTTGTTGTGCCTGCTTCCCTGGGCATACCAAGAAGATTCCTGCAAGAAGAAATTATAAATCCGGCCCTGAAATCGAGCTCCTATAATGCTTTTAGCGTCCGGTGAAATCTCTCTTTGGGCCATAAACAAAAGCGAGGCTGGCAGGGTCTTGCTAATTTCTTTATTTATACTCGAAGTTACTCTAGCTACGGGTCCATCAGCGCTATTTGGCTTAAAATTATAGTTTGAAAAAGTTGATGACTTACGAGGTGTTAAAAAAGGATGGCCAGCCAAATTAAATTGAATTGATTCTAAATATGGAAGGAAGCCGTGCACATTGCCTAGCTTTTTTATTTTTGCCTGTAATAGATTTATACCCTCCTCAAATAGAGTTAGTATTTCCCCAGCCTTATAAACAGTATTTATATCGAATCCACCGGCAATACTGAGATCGTTCCCAGCAGGATATTTTTGTAGCAAGAACTGCCCTGCAGACAAACCAGCTATCTCCGCAGGTAGATTTATTCCATCCACTAAATCAGTGATCTTCTGTTTCTTTAACCACATAGCTACCTGTTGATCTAGCTCGTTAGCATTTAGAATATCCGGAAGTTGGTTTACTCTATTCTCACGCGTTAACGTAAGCTCAGGCTCTTTATAACCTTCCAATTTTCTAAAAACAATGGACCCATTCTTTTGCAAGCGATGTGGTTTGTTGCGTTTATCTAAATCTCGGCTCCAATAAACATTCCAAGCATCTACTACCTCATCTAACCTGGAAATTATAACTTTACGCACGTTACGCCCAGGCAGAGTTAAACCTGTTGCCAGCATATGTAACAGCGCAGCAACTGGGCTCAAATCCTTCTCAGTTTGCAGATTGGCCACGTTAATACTGCCTCGAACCAGGCCAGCATTAAGCCCACCATATATTTTGGCGGAATCCCAATGGGACAGACTGGAAATATTATCTAGTAACTTGCTCACTACACTTATGGTATATCTGTTAAAGTTTTTGCTAGTCAAGTACGCCACTAACCTCTCACCTGCTTGGGATCTCAAAGTACTACTTTGTTCTCGCAGATAATTCAATCCCCGAAGTTCCCCATTGCCTTGGTAAATCTCACGCACACTTAGTAGATTACCTTCATGCTGATCACCGCCAACTTGCCCAGTAATTGCTCTGTCAAATAGACCTTGAACAAGTCTGTAGGCCTCGGCATGAGGTTGGTTTGCAATCTTGAGTCTTAGCAATTGTTGGATGAGAATGCCCGCTAATTCACCATTCTCAGGTATTCCCGACTGACTTAGATCTTGCATAATCTGCGCCATATCACCCAGCATCGGTGCGTAATACCTGGTTCCAACCATTTCTAACAACAAATTTTCATCGACGCTATAATCTGACTGAGGTAGCATTGACTTGGCCATTGCAACTAGCCCCTTAGTACTCTTCGATGCCGCTGTGCTACCGTATATTTCGAGCATTTGGCTGAAATCACCACTGGCGACCAACTTCAGCATCTGGATGCGCTCCCATATCTCCTGTCTAGTTATTTTCTCCAGGAGTTCCTCCGCAAATGGAGAATCCGCCCTCTTTAGGTTATCCTGGTTGAGTGGCCTACCAGACTTGGCTTGCCTGCCTATACCGCTTAATATCCCCTTCCGGACAGCTGGTTTATCATCCCGTACAAACCGCTGGGGTATATCCTCGGGCCTTGTGTAAGTTGTGACGGCATTCATTCCAAACTCCTCCATACTTTCAGAGCCAACTTCATGCATCTCTTGCCAATTCAGCAGCAAATCAGGCAATTGCTTAGTGGCTGCGTCCTCACTGACAGTGGTCGTCCTATCAGAGGCAGCCGTATAGAAGAGCATCGCTATATCCAACTGGGCGAAAGTGCTAATAAAACCGTGGTTATCCATTAAGGCCTTAGCCTGATCCCAGGAATTCTTGGCGTAGTTCCAGATCGCAATCGAATCCTCCTCCATTTGCGATATCGTAGATACCGCATTCATCGTTAATTTCAATATCTTCGAACTAAGATTCAAAGTAGTATCATCATTCTCAATCACTTCAGCTCGATCGACTCTCAACAGCCCAGATAACCTCGCTGCCAGCATATCGGATACCGATCTTTCCGCGTCCATATTTGAGCCGCCACCTACCGCTGCTGGCTCTTGCGGGCGAAAGTTTTCTGGGTTGCCACGTGGCGGGAAATCCATTTTCTGTAACTAACCTAATAAAGTTAAACCCTTTACACCCAAATACCGTTGGGAATATTCCAGGCACATTATACACTATAGGATGTATAAGTCGTGAATATCCCTGTCCCGGGTACACTAAGCAGCAGAGTAGCCAACCGCAAAAGATACTGGTTATATTGTTGAGAAACTGGAAAAGTATATAGAAAATACTGCTTTAACAGCTAAATAGTGATAGGAGGTTTTTCGTCTAAAAGTCTCTCTGGAAAGCCAGTCGTATAGATAAATCTATACATAAACGGATTCACGGCGTGCTAGCACACTCTAGCGACGACTTATTTATGCCCAAGGTCTGTAAGCCCAACCTACCTAACTCTACCGACAATGCAAGCACCATCGGCTTCATATAAGTAGGACGAATCAAACAGAGGTACATAAATCTTCTCCTTAGAAAGGAGGTGATCCAGCCGCAGATTCCCCTACGGCTACCTTGTTATGACTTAGCCCTGGTCGCCACCCCCACCCTAGGACCCCGAAGGGTACTTCAGGCGAAAGCGACTTCCGTGACTTGACAGGCGGTGTGTACAAGACCCGAGAACGTATTCACCGCGGCATGCTGATCCGCGATTACTAGCAATTCCGACTTCATGTAGGCGAATTTCAGCCTACAATCTGAACTGGGACCGGTTTTAAAGGATTGGCTCCACCTTGCGGTTTGGCTACCCGTTGTACCGGCCATTGTAGCGTCTGTGTAGCCCAAGACATAAGGGCTATGATGACTAGACGTCGTCCCCACCTTCCTCCTCGTTTTGGCAAGGCAGTCTCTGCAGAAATTATAACAGCAGATAGGGGTTGCGCTCGTTGCGGGACTTAACCCAACATCTCACGACACGAGCTGA
>CALFHW010000141.1 GCA_937876695.1 uncultured bacterium | reverse complement strand
GGCTAGTCTAACAGAAGTCTGCAAGATACCTAACCAGATGCTTGGCCTGCTTCTTTGGAATTACCCATCCCCGGTTTTGAACCAGCCCTGCGCACGCCGCCTTCTCCACCGCCGCTTCTGGCCTTCATAGCGATTTGCATTTGCTCAAACTGCATCAGTTTCTCGGCAAATCGCTGCAGAATCATGGCCTTCTGTTTAGAATGATTGATATTTATCATCTGCTCACGCATATTCTTTTGGAAATTGATCATCTTCAGCTGCGAGGTCTTGCGGAACTTAATAGCGGAGATGTTTGCCTCAATTTGCGCCAATTGCTTTCGCAGCATAGCAATCTGCTTTTCTACCGCAGCTCTTTGTGGGTGCCCAGGTGGGATTTCACCTAGCGCCGCTTGTAGTGAAGAGATTTTGTCGCTGATATTGGCTTTAGCCTCTTGCATCTGGCCTATTCGCTCCTGGAATGCCCCCGACGCCTCGCTAGCCTGGACCGACATCGCCGAGCGGATTTCGCCGACTTTACGTGTTTTATCTCTATCGACCTGGCTGATAACCTGCTCTCGTTCTGCAACTATCGCACCTCTTGATGGTCCTGGCATACTATGTGGTCCTAGGTTGTAATTTTATGCCTCCTGATCAGCCAACTTCTGAAGGTCTACATCTTCAGCTTCCAACTTACCTTGAAGATAATCTGTCCTAAAGCTGACTAAAACCTGAATAATCTGCTGTTCTAAATCACCAATATTTTCAACTAAATAGTTCATCAACGCATCCTGACCTTCATTAGCCTCAATTAACTGGTCAAATTGTACTTTTTGTTCCTCATTGAGCTGTGGTTCAAAGTATGAGAGCAAAACGTCCCCAAACATGTCGTACAACCTACCGGCTTCTGACTGTAGGAAGTCGTATTCAGAGTCGTCACCGTGCTTCTCCTGCACTAATTGCATCATAAATGAATAAACATTTGGGTCTTTTTCTGTTGTCTCGTCCATTTGCTATAATGGTTTTAACTTAAGTATTCAAATGTTATCACAACGTGCGAGATTTAGCTAAAACAAGCAAACTAGAGCGCGATCAAGTGGCAGTAGCAGTGCTATTTTTGCTAGCCGTTGTGCTCGCAAGCTTCGTCATCCAGTTCATCGGCAGTACTAATGGCACGCCCCTCACAGGCCTAAGGGTGCAGGGAATTTCTACCAGTACTGAGGAATCTTAAGCAGTTTTATTCAAATCTCTAAAGCGAGCTTGCTCCTTGATGAAAGCTAGTTCTGTTTGTCCAGTTGGACCGTTTCTATGCTTAGCGATAATGACATCTCCAATGCCTTTACGATCGGTATCAGGATCAAAGCTCTCCTCTCTATGTAGGAACATCACGATGTCGGCGTCCTGCTCGATAGAACCTGACTCACGCAAGTCCGACAACTGCGGGATGCGATCAGCCCTGCTCTCTACAGCGCGGCTAAGCTGACTAAGCGCGATAAGCGGTACTTCCAGCTCTCTGGCTAGGAGTTTTAGAAAGCGCGAGATCTCAGAGACCTCCTGAGTACGATTTTCTCTGCTGCGACCCTGCATTAGTTGTAAATAGTCCACCACGATTAGATCTAGCCCGTGCTCCATCTTCAGTTTTCGAGCCTTGGTGCGCATTTCCATGATGCTTAAGCCAGGGGTGTCGTCGAAGTATAGGCCTGATTCGCTCAACCTACCCATTGCATCTGCCAGCTTGGCAAATTCCTCATCTCTAAGTCTTCCCATGCGCAATTCCCATAAACCCACGCCCACCTCCTGCGACAGCAACCTATCCATCAGCTGTGAGGCGGACATTTCTAGCGAGAAGAAACCGACTTTCTTGCCTTCCATGGTAGCAGCGTGTCTAGCTACATCGAGAGTAAATGCAGTCTTACCTACTGCTGGTCTAGCTGCCAAAATGATCAAGTCAGACTTTTGGAAACCTCCGAGTATCTTATCGATATCGCGGAAGCCCGAACTGATGCCCCGCAAGGCATTTGGGTTGCTGCTCATAGCCTCAGCTTGCTCGTAGGTAGTCTCTAGTAGCTTCGAAATATGCACAAAATCACGTCTCACTGCTGTATCAGTAATCGAGTAAAGATCTTGCTCAGCTCGATCGAGAAGCAGCTCTAGATCCTCATCTTCCTTGAATGCGAGTTCATTTACCTTTGCGCCTAAAGTGATCAACTTACGTCTAGTGCTGTGATCCTTCACTATTTTGGCGTACTCTTCAGCGTGAGCAGAAGTTGGGGTGTCGGCGATAATATCAGTCAGTAATTTCTCGCCACCAATGTCTTTAAACTTCTTCTTGGCTTTGAGTTGGTTACTTAAAGTGAGCACGTCAATGGGCGACTGTCTCTCATAGAGGTCCATCATGGATTGGAAAATAAGGCCGAAACTAGGGTGGTAAAAATCTTTGGCTTCCAGCACCTCTGCCACAGTCATGATGACCTCATCATCCAGCAAAACCGCGCCTAATATGCTTCTCTCGGCATCTTCGCTATGGGGCGGACTTCTAAAATCTTGGTTGGCCATGACTTATTATACGGTATTGCTGCCAGGGCTACCTATAAAATCTTGGTGGCACGAGTAAATCTTTTCCAGACATCCTCGTATACCTTGGAGCTCTGCTCTAGAGGCTTTGGTTGCCAATATACACACCCATCTTTTTCTGCTGTAGCATCAACCTGGGCATAGCTCATCTCACCTGAGATGATTTTGCCTGCCAGGTTGTTTTTGGTCTGATGATAACCGCACATTACCAGCGGAGTAATCTCAAAACCGGCGAGCTTACCTTTGTAAAACAGCGAATTAACTACCATAGACTGCCTCGTCTCCTGGGTATGAGTTTGGTCAAAAATGAAATTACCGAGGCTATAAAAAATCGGTTTATCCTTGTAAACCTCGAAATTCTGCACCCAATGAGGATGGGAGCCGATAATGATGTCCGCGCCGGCATCGATAATGGCGTGGGCTAACCTTTGCTGTCCACTGATGGCGCTATCACGATATTCAACACCCCAACTTGGGTAGACGATCAAAATGTCTACCTGTTTTTTTGCCTCTCCGATGACAGATTTTATCCGCTCGTAATCAGGATCTAACCCTCTAGAGGCTGCTTTTGAGAGCCGGTTGGCGCCGCCGCGATTACCAGAGGCCCAAGAGAAATACGCCACATCATCAAATCCGACTATGCCTACGATTGGATCTTCGCTCGCAGAATCGACCTCGCCCGCTGACGTCTCTTGGGTAGATGCCTCTTGCCCGCTCGTCCCCATTCCTCCCGAAACAGCCTTGCCGCTCAGAGTCAGCTTCGTCACTTTAGCCGCCTCATCTAAATTCTTAGAGCTAAGCCCTGCGATTGCTACGCCCTGCTCTGCCAGCACCTCTTCGGTGCGCTTAATGGCTGCTATGCCGCCATCCCCAGCGTGGTTGCCAAAGCTGAGTACGTCGAGTCCCACCTGCTTAAAGCCCTCTGCATTGCGCTCATCGCCCACGAAAGTAGTACAACCCGTACAAGGCTTAGGATTGCCCGAAATGGGATTTTCCAGAAGCGCCATCGCGATGTCCGCATCCTCAATTTCACTGCGGAATCTATCAAATAGCAGCGTGTAGTTGTCAGTATCGTTTAGAAATAGCCTATCGACCGCCCTGGCAGGGATGATTTCGCCAGCAGTAAATATTCTTTTCATTTGTTCGGGCTGGAAGTCGATACTCTCCAGATATGCCCTAGTAAATGATTCACCCTTAATCGCCACCTTTTTGTCCACTCTAAAAGCGTAATCTGCGTATTTTTCAGGGTTTTGATCCGGTCTCAATGGATGAATCCCCTCCACTCTCAATGTCTTAACAGTAAATTGGACCTCATCGGGATGCAACAGCAACAGTCTATTCTCAAGTCCTACCTTATTTAGCCGTACCAGCTCCTCACCGAATTCAGGATAATTTACGAAGCCATTATCTAAAACCTCCAGACTTGTGAGCAGGTCTTTTAGTTTAGTGGAAATAAATGTGGTCTGCGGATTTACTGCTTGAGCTTCAATATTCGCAGCGGCGTGTTTAAAAGGCGCTACCACTACAATTGGGAAAGATAAATCAAACTCCTCAATTTCAGCCTGTTTTTCGGTTAGTTGACCTGATTGATCCTGAGCGGTCTGTTGCTGCAGCGAACGAATGTAACTAATTACTCCTAGAGCCAGCCCAAATACTAAAAGTGAAGCTATTGCACCTAGTAGTAAACGTTTTTTGTTCATCTGGGCAGGTAGTTAAGTTTAACCTAGCTCGATACCTCTCAAAACGAAATCCTCATTCTCAAAGTCGGCTGATTTCAACTTTAGTTTCTTCTCTTGCTGGAAAGTTACGCCCAATTCAGACTTAAATTTATCAACTTCAGCCTGCGCCCCGACTGGAATGACTAGCTGCGGATCGACAGTATTTACAATTTTTAGCTGCTCGCTAAGAGATCCACTTACCAATTGCAGTACTAGCACGTCAATCACCCCGAGGTCTGAAAGGATCTCTTTGGGAAGGTTCTGGGCGGTGCTGACCAAAAGGACTCTCACTCCATCTGCTTCAACTTCTACGATATCTAACTCCCCGCTATCAACCGCTGACTGGGCAGAGATAAACATCTCGCTTACTTCATATTCACCTTGCTGACTTATCAGTAATCCATTTGCTAATTTCTTAGTTTGGCCTTGTCCATCTCGCAGTACCACCGCGCCTTGTACCCCGTCGATTGTGGACTTGCTGAGGTCTGATTCAGCTTGTACCACAAGTACCTTAGACTGTTCGTTACTCTCAATTGAAATTGCTTGTCCGGAACTATTTAGAATTAATCTTGATATGACCATGATCCAATAATACCATAAGTTTGCTAGCTAAATACTAATTCACTCTCAAGCTGCCCTGAGCAATAATCTCTTTAGTTGAGGGACGGTACAATGCAGTGTATTGTTGGAATTTTACCAATAAATCACCCTCCTGCACCCTGGCGAAGAAAACCGGGTTCTGCTGACGCACGTTTTCAGAGCTAACTACCTTGGAAATAGCTGGAGTATCTGAGAGATCAGCAGGTTTACCCTGCTTACTTGAAATAGTACCAACAGCTCCTGATCTAACTGCTGCAACTACCAAATCTATTTGCTCCTGGGTAAGTGCTTCATTTGAAGTGACCGCCCCAGCCACATTCCCGGCCGTCCGTGGCTTAGTGTCGATGATCTGGATGTAGGCATAGCCTCCAGTCAGTATCAGCCCCGAGAGCACGGCAAAGCTCGCCCCTAACAGTGACCACTTGGCAATTGTCGAAACAGGAGAAGTGCTATTATTTCGAAAAGTTGGTGCAGCACTAGCAAGCCTGGAGTTCACTTGCCCGGGGCTGGCTTGTCTGAAGCTTGTTTGGCTGCTGATATCTGACCTCATTCTGCGCCAATTATCGAGGTCTGGAGTTCGCTCCCCAGCCAATGATACTGGCGGATTGCTAGTCACTACTTGCGCCTGGCCGCCGCTGATACGCGGTGAGAAAGCACTTTTGGCGGCTGTAGCGCCCGTTAGCATCCTATTCGGAGCGTCTTTTGCTGTTGGTAAATTCATTACTGCCATGTTAATAGCATAATTCACTGAGAAATTCTTTGCAATAGTCAATCAGTTTGTTATAATCATTTGTCATGAAAAAAGGAATTCATCCAAAATACTATACTGCTAAGATCGTCGACACTTCCTCAGGAACCGTGTTTGAGCTAGGCTCTACCCTTGAGAACTACAATGTTGAGATCTCTAGCTACACCCATCCTTTCTACACTGGTAAACAGAGAATCGTGGACACCGACAACTTGGTTGAGAAATTTGAACGTAAGCTCAAACAGGTCGACAAGGCTTCAATGGAGACTCGTAAGAAAAAGAAAATTGCCAGACGCACTAGCTCAGTTACTAAGATCGAGCAAAAATCTACACCTACACTCAAGGACATGTTGGCAGCTATTAAGTAGTTAAGCTAGCTTTTCATGAGTTCTACTCTAAACCATATCCATACAGACACTAAGGCCAGACTTGTGCCCGTAGTTGAGAAATATGCGTTGGAACTCGTTGAGCTGGAGCAGAGCCTACAGCAAAACGAAACCCTTAAGGATCCGCAGCTCTATAAATCTGCCAGTAAAAGTTATAGTGAGATGAAAATCAAGTTTGACGCAGCGAGACAGGTCTTAGATACCATCGATAAACTAGACCAAGCTGGCGGGATGCTCCAGTCTGAGACTGACCCTGAGATCATCGAGATGTGTAAACTAGAGGTGGCCGAGCTCACCGAGGCATTTGCAGAAAAACTCGAACAATACGAAATGGTCAGCACCGTCCAAGACCCGCTAGATAGCGGTAATGCCATCCTGGAAATCAGAGCCGGCGCCGGAGGTGAGGAGTCCGCGATTTTCGCACAAGAGCTATACCGCGCCTATAGTAAGTTCGCCGAGGGGCAAGGTTTGAAAGTAGAACTTGCGAACTTAAGCTATTCTGGTGCGGGCGCCGTCAAAGAGGTAATCTTTTTCGTCAATGGCGAGGGCGCATATAAGTTGTTCAAGTTTGAAAATGGGGTCCACCGTGTCCAGCGCGTCCCTAGCACCGAGAGTTCCGGTAGAATTCATACATCGGTAGTGTCGGTTGTGGTTTTGCCCGAGAGCGATGAGATAAATGTAGATATCAAAGAAGAAGATATTCGAATCGATGTCTACAGATCTAGTGGCCCAGGCGGTCAGAGCGTCAATACCACCGACTCAGCTGTCAGGATAGTCCACAATCCCACCGGTATCGTAGTTACCTGCCAAGATGAAAAGTCACAATTGAAAAATAAGGCTAAGGCTATGAAGATCCTGCAAGCCAAACTTTACGATATCGAGAGGGAAAGACAAGAGCAAGAGACCAGTCAGTTGCGTCAATCTGCTATCAAGACGGGAGATAGATCCGCCAAAATCCGTACCTATAACTACCCTCAATCTAGGGTAACCGACCACAGAATTAAACAGAGCTGGCATAATTTGAATGAGATAATGGAAGGACAATTCCTGGACATCCAGCTAGCTTTGGAAAACTTCAATAAAGAAAATGGACAAGTCGCTCAAGGCTCTGACTAAACAGCTCGCTGACAAACTCAGCACTATTTCCCCTACTCCCATACTTGAAGCAGAGCTGATTATCGGGGAGGTTTTGGGCATATCAAGGGCAAATTTACTGGCTGAGGCAAATATAATTATTGGCCGGGAAGAGCTGGATCGCGTTTGGCAGCTTGTAGAGCTCAGGCTTAAGCGTAAACCTCTGCAGCAGATACTGAAGCATCAAGACTTCATGGGCAATGATTTTGAGGTTAATGATCAAGTTCTTATACCTCGCAGCGATACGGAAATGCTCGTTAAATATGCGGTCGATCATACCCAGAAAAAGCTTGGGAAGGATAATCTAAAAGCCATTTCAAGCTGCGATGAATTGCGGGTATTGGATTTAGGCACTGGAAGCGGCGCCATTGCAGTTAGCATACTAGCAGAGTTGGCAACAGGTTCTTTACCGAATATAGAAGTTTGGGCAACTGACATCTCCGGGGCAGCTATCAATCTCGCTGAGGCAAATGCTAGGAGTTTATTGCCTACAAGTCGACTTAAGCAGCTTAAATTCATTAAGTCGGACGTCTGGCAGGAACTAACAGGACATCAATTTGACGTTATAGTCTCTAACCCGCCGTATTTACCTAGCGGATTAAAAGGTAACTGGCAACCCGAGCTTGATTTCGAGCCTGAGCAAGCGCTAATTTCTGGCGAAGATGGTTTTGACATGTATCGGGAAATATTCGCAGGGTTAACATCCATGGCCAAACCTGGCGGAGTATTCTTGGGTGAATTTCATAGCCCACTGGCAGTAGAACTACTTAAATTGGCTGCAACCTATGGCTTTGGTAAGGCTAAGTTACTCCCTGATCTCTCCGGTGTTAATCGTTACCTTCAGATACTGCTCTAGTTCAATGGTGACTCGCCGATTTTGACTTTGACTACCTCTCGTTTCTGTTCAGCACCTCTGATAACGCCTAGTTCAATCTCCTGGCCTATTTGGCTCTTCTGAATATGGTTAAAAAGGCTAGTTGTCTCAAAGTCATCATCACCAAAAGAAACCACAATATCGCCCTTTTTGAGTACCTTAGCAGCTGGCGAGTTAGGATCGACGCTCTCTATCTGTGCGCCGATTAGAGCGTCTGTGCCTACTCTTACTATTCTATTTCTATATTGGACGCCTAGATATGGGAGTCTAAACTTGCTAAATTCTCTGAGCTCCTCTACTCTCATGCGTGAATAGGAGACGGGAATAGCAAACGAAAGATTATCGAAACCTTGCAATGTCGCAAAGTTAATACCGATGACCCTGCCGCTGGCATCGAGCAGTGGCCCACCTGAATTGCCTGGATTGATAGCAGCATCAGTTTGAATAGTGTCCTCAAATCTAGTCACCCTAGTACGCAGGAATGACTCGCCTATCTCTACCTCTCGGTTTAGACCGCTGATGATTCCTGATGTCACTGTACTAGATAGTTGCCCGAGTGGATTACCAATTGCCACAACCGACTGGCCTGGCTTTAGTGTATCTGAATTACCTAATGTTAAAGGTTTTAGATCGGTTCTATTTACCTTGAGAATAGCGATATCGTTGATGGAGTCTCGGTAGATCTCAGTTACATCGACGATTTCTTCCTTACCTTCGAATTTAACGTAATATTTGGCTTCTCTGGAGGATACCACGTGCTGATTGGTGGCGATAAGGCCAGTAGCAGAGATCACGAATCCGCTACCGATAATTTGCTCATCTTCTACTTGGGTCCCCTTAATCCCAACTCCCACAATAGATTCTGTTGCCTCTTCAAAAATTCTAGCCACATCGAAACTAGCCGGCCCATCAGTTACAACTGGTGGAGTCGGGCTATCATTTACTACAAGCGGGAAGTCAGAATCCTGACCATCTTGCTTGTCCTGTTCAGAGGCGCTATCTGCGTATCTGCCGCAGTTTATTCTGTTGTATGCTGGAGAATTTGGCAGTACCGCTTGGCAAATTGCTTTAGGCAAATGCCCTGTGGCCCAAGTGACTGCTAAGACAGCTGCGCATGCTGCAGCGCACATAGTCAACAACAGCAAAATAGTCAACGGGAAAAGGCAGCCTCTGCGCTTCTTCTTGACTGGTTGTTTGTCGGACGCCATTTGCTTTACCTCTGGCTTGTCTGAGGCCAATAATAGCGATTTATCTGTCGTCTTCTCGGTTATTTTTTCTGCTGAATTCATGCTATTTCGCTGTTAATAAGTTAACTGCTGCTTCGAGCTGGTTATCTTTACCAATCTTGGCAGCCTGTTGATCAAATTCTACCACTTTATCAGGCTGCAATGCATCACCATCTGATAGGTTTTTGCCTTTGGGAGTCAACCACTGTTTATAAACAATAAATAGCGCGCCA
Source organism: uncultured bacterium (assembly GCA_937876695.1). Lineage (GTDB taxonomy): Bacteria > Patescibacteriota > Dojkabacteria > CALFHW01 > CALFHW01 > CALFHW01. The sequence continues at coordinate 15,298 of CALFHW010000141.1, read as the reverse complement.
CCATCACTAGTATTCTGGACAATTTGCTCAACGCCTTTACCTAGTGTCGCTGTGCCGATTAACTGCGCGCGCCCTAGGTCTTGCAACGCACCTGCCACTATTTCTGATGCCGAGGCACTGCCAGCATTTACGAGTACAATTAACTTTTTGTCTTGCAGTCTGCCTGCTCTAGCTGTCTTTATTTCGATCTCATTGCCGCTGCGGTCTACTTCGCGAAGTATCACTTGTCCTGCTGGCAAAAATTCCTCTAATACGTATCTAGCTGCGCTCACCCAACCACCGGTGTTGTTGCGAAGATCGAGTATTACATAGTCTGAATTATCTGAAATAATCTCAGTGACTGCCCCATCCCAGAGCGAACGGAATTCAGACATATCCTGTTCAGTAAATCTACTCAAAATTAGCTGAGAGCCCTTGTTAGCTGTCTTTTTGAGCTCAATGCTCTTCACTCTGATCTGCTGTCTAGTTACCTCGAAACTTAACTCACTGTTACTACTTGGTCTAAACACCTTCAGCTTTACCTTTGTACCTTCCTCACCTCTGATGACACTGGCTACTTCGGTAATACTTTTTCCTCTGACAGACTGACCGTCGACTTCGATAATCCTGTCTAAAGCCTGTAATCCCGCAGCCACAGCCGGCGAGCCTACAATAGGTGTCTCTATTTGGACGAATTCTTCACCTGCAATCAACTTGATGCCGATTCCCTCAAACTTGCCGGCATTACTATCTTGTAAATCTGTCCACTCTTTTTGAGTATAATAAGAGGTGTATCTATCTCCCAATGCCTCTAGCATTCCTTTAGCTGCTGCAGCTACAAATTCTTGGCCAGATGGCAACTTCTGATCGATATAACTCTGTTTAAGATAACCGTGAAGTTCAATTAAGAAGTTTAGCTCGCTGCTTGTCAAGTCTGAGGCAGCAATAGCGGAGGCTGCATCCGCTCTATTTTGACTACCCGCGCTAGCCGGAAGTGTTAATCTAGATACGGCAAAACCACCTAGGAATACACTGAGCAGAACCGCTGTCACAAGTAGTATCCTCACAGGACTTACTGCCGAGGCATTGTTGTAGTGCTTAAGAGTTGATGTAGATTCCATAACTTCTCACTATAGCAAGAATAAATGCTCCTGGCCAAGTGCGATTAGTTTACCTGAGGAATGCAGTTTCACTCTAATTTCACCGTCATCAACAGATTGGACTTTCGCTTCCTGGAAAGGATAATCGCAGTTAATTAGCAAGACGGTATCGCCTTTGCTAATCATTCTCACTTTAATGCTATTGGCAGTATTTTCGGACATAGCAAATTTAGACTTACCATTTCCAACTGAGGATACTGAAGACAGATAAAGCTCGCGAGAGGCTGCATTAAAATAACCGTGGCTTATTTGCGCAGCATTGAGGTATTTCCTGTATTTTTTTGGCAGTGTGAATCCAGTGCTGCCAAAACCGCCCATACCTCTATAATCACGTGAGATCCCGAGGCTTAGCAGTTTGTCACTAGCATACACTGAAATGACTACAGTTGCCCCTGCCTGATACAAATCATCCCTATCCTTTACTGACAGAATAAAGTCACACACGATGATGGACCTGCTTGCCTTTGCTGCAAAAGCGGCTGCCTCTTGCTTTGTTTCAGCTAACAAAACCCTACCCCAGCTAGAAAGCCCTGTAGCTGAGGTCAATGGCAGCGAGATGGTTTCGATATGGTAGATATTCGATGGATTTCTAGTTGCGCTGCTAGCCCAATGAAAGTCCTCCAGCTGGGTCTTGTCAGAAATTATCTGAATAATCCCTTTGTCGAAATCCCTCAAATCTACCACACCAGATATAGGAGCCTCATATGCCTTGGTCTCAAACAAAAGACTGACCGCAGTTTTCTGATTCAATTGTTCCCCTTGTATAACCTTTTGCCCTTGAACGACATTCAGGTCTTGCTTTTTAACTCTATCCAAGAAAATGATAGCCTTGCTTTTAAAGTTTTTCTGCAAGATCTTACGGTCCTGTTCGGTTTTAGAAAAAGGAAGTTTCCAAGGTTTCAATACTATCGCGCTGTAATCCAGCTCGATATCCTTTACAGAGGTGGCTGATGAGTCATGATTAGCAGAGACACGTTTGTCTTGCCAAATGTCATCTGATGCCTCTACCGCTCCTCGTTTCGAATTAGATGAGCTCCCAGTTGTCCATAAGTAGCCAGTACTCACCTGCAAGCCAGAGATCCCCATAATATTGACAGGAGATTCGATCCTATGTAATTGAGGTCTTTTAGTGCTGTTGATTGCTAATACTGATTCTGTGCTTCCGACTGTATGAAGAGAAATACCTCCAGAACTCTTAGCAGCAATTAGCTGCGAATTCAAAGCGCTTATACCAGCTTCTTCTAAATACCCTTCTACAGACAGTTTCGCATGCCTAGCTGTGTTCAACAGCTGGTATTTATCGTAGTAGCAATAGTTAAGTAGTGGTAAACTCGCGCCTATCTGGGTAAATAAATTCAAAAAAGTCTTTAATACCTCAGATTTCATAAAGTAAGCTAGCTCTCCTGTAAGCAGCCAGGCCGTTTTCTTTTCCGGGGATAGCTTTAGCTGTCTAAATTTGCTTTCTAAGCCAACCTCTGCGAGCAGTTTACCTGCATTATGGGTAAAAAAGTTATTATCAACCTCCTGAGATTGCAACTCTCTAAGCCCTCCTGCTAAGTCGTAGACTTGCAAACAATATTGCCCTGGGCTATCAATGTCGACCACTGCCAGCTGCTCCACATCCCATTTTCTCAATAGTGAAACATAAACATCTCCGTCAACTTCCACTTCCACCCCGGTAATAGGGAAATCTTGGCTATAGAAATCGTGAATAGTAATAGAATTTTGAAGTATATCAGCCTTGGATAGCCCCTCTGTCTTTCCAAGATGGGCAGCTAAGTAGTCAATAACTGAAAGAGGTGATCTGCCACGATAGTGGTAACGGGACTCAGGGTAGATACCGGTGTCAGTATCCTTCAACTGCAAGACATTGCTGCGGTTCCAAATGAACAGCTTATCTTGTGGGGCAGATTTTAAGTTCATGTAGTCTAGGCGTATTCGTTAAAAGGGATCAAAGCCATGTATCTAGCCTTTTTGATCTCTTTTGCAAGCTTTCTTTGGCAATCAGTTTGCATACCTGTCTTGGTGGATTCGAAAATCCTACCTCTAGTAGTGATGAATTTCTTAAGAGTATAGACGTCCTTGTAGTCAATCTCGGATGGATTCTTGAAAGGACTAGTCAGATTCGTAGGAATCTGTCTTCTTTTCATCTTCTTCTTCTTTAATGCCATGGTCAAAAATATAAATTAATTAAATCGAATTACTTCTTAGTAACTAAAAACCTTAAGATCTCTTTGTCCAAATTCATCACTTCTTCCATCTTTTTAACACCTGCTGATGGCATTTCAATCTGATAAATTACATAGTAACCTTCCTTCTGCTTATCGATTTCATAAGCCAAGTGCCTCTTTCCCCATACATCAGTGCTTAAAATCTTACCTTCTAACTTCTCTAATGTATTCTGAATCCTCTTTTGTGCAGCTAATCTCTCCTCTTCTGACAAAAGCGCCTTGATTATTACCATTACTTCGTACTTACTCATTTGTTTAAAACAATAATATTATCTCCCTCAGGTACAGATTATAGCTAATAAATGTTGGATAGTCCACTAAATTAATAGCACAATGTCTAAATTTATAATAGACTCACTATCTATCACCGTAGCATTCTGTTGCTAACAGCATAGCAGCACAAACAATTCCCTGCCAGCACTTCTAATAAATCTGTTCAATTTAGGTACACATTGCTTCAAATAATACTTATAACAGACAGATTCAGTAATATGATGGGATAACATATTCGGTAGTTCACCCCAAATAACTATCTATCTATTCAATCTAAATCCAGGTATCCCCAAACTGTTTTAAAATCGAGTTTAGAAACTAGCTAAAAACTATCGGTTATATCAAAACGGTCTGTTTGTTCTTAGCTATCTCACTATTAAAACCCAGCTGATCTAGTGAGCTCTTGAATGCAGACGACTGCTCTACCTCTGCATGCACCAAGAATACTTTAGAATTCTGCTTTCGTTCAATTGTATTTAACCAATTTAGCAAGTCATCATGATCACCGTGTGCAGAAAAGCCATTAAATTGCTTGACCTCAAGTGCAATTCGGCATTTCACATCATCGATCAATATCGTATCAGCTCCTTCTATTATTTCTCTGCCCAAAGTCCCTTCAGCTTGGAAGCCAACTATCGCTAGTAAATTCCTAGGGTTGCCAGACATAGCCTTCATGTAGCCGAGAACCTTACCGCCATTAATCATGCCTCCGCCGGTCAGGATAATTACGCCCTTCTTCTTCGAAATCTTGTTGATACTGTTGCCCTTCTTGATAATAGCCAAATTTCGGGGATACATAGCACTCTTGATGTCAGTAAACGGCTTAAGTTTCTCTTTTGATATTTCGGTTGTACTATCTGTGTATACTTGATTCATTTTTTGAGCTAGTGGGCTGTCGAGAATTATCTGTGTATCTTTGGGTAATTGGCCTGTCTTTATTAAGTAGCTGAGTGTAAACAGCATTTCCTGAGTCCTTTGCATTGCGAAGGCGGGAATTATAACATTACCGTCTCGTGAAATTGTCTTCTTGATTTCAACTGCAAACTTGCTCAAAAGTGCAGTTTTATCGTCATGATACTTGCCCCCATACAACGACTCCATTACAACTACGTCAGCAGCGCGTCTTATAGGATCAAAGTTGTAAATTAGCTCCTGTGTGTGCCTACCTATGTCGCCTGAGAAGACGATTGATTTACCTTGGTACTCGAAGTAGAAACTGGCTGCGCTAATTACATGGCCCGCTCTATATGCCTGGAACTTAATAGACCTACCTTCTGGAAGTTCAATTTCGTACTGCTCGCCAAAAGAAATGTCACTGACCTGGTCCATTGTCTGCCAAACATCATCTTCGCTATAGATAATCTCACTTCCATCCTCCTGGCTATTGCGGAGCTGGATCTTGGCTGAGTCAAGTAGGATCAGCTGCAAGATGTCTGCAGTAACTCTTGTAGTTAGGATCTGACCACTAAAACCATGCCTTACGAGTTTAGGGATGAGGCCGCAGTGGTCTACATGCGCATGAGTGAGGAATAAGTAGTCAATCTCGCTGGGGTCGAAGTCATAATCGAAATGATTGCGCTCTTCCACGTCAGGACCTTGGAACATTCCATGGTCCACCATAATTGTGGAGACCACTTCCTCCCCCTCCAAAATTTTGAGTAGATATGACGAACCAGTGACGGTTTCTGCAGCACCTAAAAAAGTTAAACTAAATTTAACATCAGCCACGATTGATATGATAAAAGCTTATTTATATGAGTCGTTACTCATTTATAGTTTACCAAGTTTCGTAGTCCCACACCAATTTTTCTTTTTATTGCGACAGGGTTGTTACGCAAAGTGTGTGGATATGTTTTGGTTTGTACCAATTCCTGACTAAAAGATTAGAGGATTAGTCAGCAAAATCCTCGCAAATTCTCTGTTAGCGGAATACTGACTGGGTGATAATTGTAAATTGTAAATAAGCAAGCAGAGTTAATTATGTTACGCTATAACATGAGAATTAACTTTGTATGCAGTTGTTTAATGATTAATATAACATATCGAGTATTGTTAGTACTTCTTGGTGGGTAGAATTGATGTAATTTTTCGCAGGAATTACAACTCGGTCCTATTTTGGAGTGAAAAACCTAAAGTTCTGGAGTCTTGATACTCGAGAGTTGAGTTACTAGGCATCCCTGTACCGAGACGAGTAATCTTGAGTTTAAGCTTAGTGTTATCGGACCCTGGCGCATTATCTTGCGTAAGTTGTGTAAGTTTTTGTGAGATAAAAACTGCAGTAGCCTCACCTTCGAGGGAGGTCGGACAAGCCAAGATAACTTCGACCTCTTTTTGCCCCTGAACCCTAGAAATTAGCTTAGCAATGTTGAGCTTATCTGGCCCTACACCCGTAAGCGGGGAAATCAGTCCCCCAAGTACATGGAATTTGCCTTTGTAATCTGTAGGAATAAACACCGACACGTCCAGCGAGCTCTCTACTACTAAAATCTGGTTATCTGACCTATCTGCTGCTATGCAGTAGTTGCAATCTAATTCCTCGCTAAAGTTACCGCAAGTTTGGCAGTACTTCACTTCGGATTTGATGGTATCCAAGGATCTGGAGAACTCGTGTAGGGCTTTATCCTCTAGCGAAAGGCAGTATACAGCCAGCCTTAAAGCTGACTTAGGACCAATACCAGGGAGAGCGGAGAATCTATCTGCGAGCTGGGTGAGGGATTTTGGTAGCATGTCAGTTGCCTTTAGGCATGAAGCTACATCCCTAACATGGACTTCATTTTATCCATGTCCATATCTTTGACTAGCTCTTTTTGCAGCTTCTTAGTAGCGTCTTTGAAGGCAACTTTGATCGATCTCTGCAGCATTTCTTTGCGTTCTGGTACTAGCAAGTTCTCTGAGATCTCAATTTCCTCCAGTTCATTGGCGCCGTTGATTCTAACTTCTACCTCTTCGCCTTTGGAGTAACCTGAGACTACAACTGCCTGCATCTTCTTCTGCATGGCCCTTGCCTCAGCTTGCATCTTATATAAATCTTTTGCTTTTGAAAAAATATTTGCCATAGTTTTAAATTATATCACTAAAAATCTCTTCCACTAACTTTTCGTTGCTGGAATCTGGGAGCTGTTGGCCAGCAGCGTTTGCTACCCCTTGGCCAGGCTGAGTTGCCGGAATATTCTGAGTTAGACTAAACCCGAGCTCAACTCCGTTGATACCTAGCGCAGAAAGCGCGCTCAGGATTACCTGTTTGGACTTTATCTGCCCCAACCTATCCAAATGAAACTTATACGGCAAGTGAATCTCCACTAACCCTGCATTTTGCAGCACCCTACCCTGCGAAAGCATGGCTGCGATCCTGGGGTCCTTGGCTTTAACCTGGCCAACTAATAGCTGAGTAATGTCCTGGCCAGTGGCTGTCATGCTTGTACTGCCTGCCGTGGCTGCGGAAGCTGTTGGAGCTACTGTCACCTGGGAGGTTTCCACCACTGCAGTCGTAACTTCGGTGACACTAGTTATTTGCGACGTTGTAGATTCAGTAACGACGGTTTCACTAACTGGAGGGGTAACAGATCGGCGAACAGCTTGATTGGCTGGTTGGACCGGTATACGAAGTGGTTGCACTGGCGCTGCCACCTGCTCTACCGGGGCTTGCCTTGGCTGCGACACATCCAGCAACCTCAACTTAATCGCGACATAAGGATCAGGATAATAGTTCATCTCAGCAATCAGCAGTTGCACCGCGCCTGAAACTTTGAGCAGGTCTCTGAGCGAATAGCTCCCAGAATCTTCACTCTCAATTGTAGCCAAAACATATTCAGCTATATCCAATAGCAGCTGTTGCGGCGAAACTCCCCTACTCTCAATTCTAGCCAAGATTGCTAACAACTCTGCTGCATTCCCGCCCTTCAAAACGGCCGCCAACAGCTCTCCTAGCACATCATCAGCCACCAATCCCAACACTGCCGCTAGCTCCTCCAATGTGATCTTCTCACCATCAGCAGACTTTAGCAGCTTCTCTAGCAAAGACTCAGCATCTCTATAACTACCCTTGCCTAGGCGCACGAGCCTCTCCAGAGCCTCAGACTCGATTTTCCGGCCTTCTGCAGCGACAATCATGGATAACTTCTCGCTCAGGTTTTCTTTGCTACCCAGCCTAAAGTCAAACCTCACCACCCTAGAGAGAATCGTCTGAGGTAGTTTATGCACCTCGGTGGTGGCAAGTATCAAAACAGTATGCGCAGGCGGCTCTTCCAAAGTCTTCAGAAGGGCGTTAAACGCCTCTTTGGTAAGCATATGCACCTCATCGATGATATAGATCTTGTACTTACCTTGCACAGGCGAAAAGGCGATTTTCTCTTTGAGGTCGCGGATTTCATTGATACCGCGATTTGAAGCCGCGTCGATTTCTATTAAATCCAGGAGCCTACCGCCTTCGGCTAATTTACACATTTCACACTTGCCGCAAGCATCCCCGGCGAATTTCTTCTCGCTAGCGTGCAGACAACTCAACGCCTTGGCAAAAATTCTAGCAGTAGAAGTCTTCCCAGTCCCCCTAGGCCCAGTAAACAAATATGCATGCGCCGGAGCACCCTCCAAGACAGTCTGTTTGAGCAGTTTTACAATCTGCTCCTGGCCTACTAGCTCAGCAAATTTCCCCGACCTGTATTTTCTATACAAAACCTGCGACATGATATTATTATAGCAAGATAAGTTGTTATAAATAGAAAATGGTGTTGAACATTGATAAACTTGGGCCTAAGCAAGAGGATGACACTTTACCAGTAATACTACCCGATAAAATCTCCCAAATCCTTGGATATAAACCGCTGATAACAAACATTCCTATATTAAATCGGGATAACAATATGACCGTTGGGCCAGAAGGGACAAGGCCTAATTGCTACGCGATGATTGAAGATATTGGGAAGTTTGAAGGTGTAAACAATAAAAGTCTCTGTTTATGTGATACCTTCGGGAATGAACTCGTCACACTACATCCATGGATAGTAAATACTGATTTAGTTGATGGAACAGACTCAGCTCGCAGTGCCGGCTACAGAGAGCATCCAAACTTACTCACCCCAGAAGTATTTGCACATAAAGGAGAGCTATATTTAGCCACAGGCACAAACGAGGGGCAATATGTTCTAAATCTCTGGAGAATAACCGACAATGGCCACTTAAATCCAGCAATTAAAAATATTGAAAAAACATTTCAAGCGGTTCTATCAACACTACTAGACAAGTACTCCCAACCAAATATCGATAACAGTAAGGGGGCAAGTACAGACACCTTGCGAAAAAAGCGTAAGCAGATTGCGATCGAAACTATGAGCCCAATGCTAATTGAGCGAGCGACTGCATTCTTGCAGCAGCCAAAAACTCGAGTTGACATAAATTCGACTCCTCATATTACTCTCGGAATACCTGACATAGTTGGTAATGATGGACAAGCAGTGATCAATACCAAAGATTGTGCTGCAGGAGAATTTGAAATGAATGGTAATGAAGTAACTCATAAATACCTAATCAAACAGACCACAGCTGGATTGAGCGGTAACTTGTATGTTGACCAAGGCCAAAATGTCACTATAAACCTGATTGTTACTGGTGAGACCAATACGCCAAATACTGTCCTTGTTTGTAGTCAAGCTCAGGAGATGTTATCCAGAGAGTTGCCTAAAAACAGCATTCTTACAGCTACTAACCTGCCTGAGCTCAACGAATTGATAAAAATGGTATCTGAAAGCAAGGAGCAAAGCATTAATGACGAGGAGAAAAGTCGTATAAGTAGAAAAGCTAAGGAACTACTATACTCCATTCTCCGTAGAGACCTCAGTGAAATCGCTGATGAAAAATTAACAGTTGCTGATCAAGTAAATATTCGTTACCACTCTGCTTGTGCAATCTTAGGAATATTATCTAAAGAGTTTGGTATCCATTCATTTGAAGTATTCCCAACTTCTGAGATTAAAACCAAAGATCTTAATCCATTTATTGCACCCATTACAGAATATCTTAACCAAACAGGTGAAGGGTTAGGTTTATACTATATTCCTTATAGTAGTCATGATGAAATACTAGCAGTTGCAACTTGGTTCTCTCTCCCAACAAACAAAAGGGGAGAGTTTGAGGATTTCGTAGCAAATTATCGCTATGATGAAGACAACCGTATAGTCAATACCCCCGAACGCATTGCAAGACCAGCTCTAAAAGCGGTGCGTCGGCTCATCGACCCTATGCAAAACCTATTTGCTAGCATCGTTAACTCACAAAACCGATACACAACTAATTACCGTGAAATGAAGTCCTGGAAATATGGGCAAAGGCCAAAAATTAACCAAGGTAAGTATATAAGAGAGCTAGCCAATGAAGCGATATCTCAGAGATAATGTATTGACGTAATGACACAAACTACGGCTGATACAATGACTAGGTTTCAACCTGATACCAGTCCTGAAGTTAAAATAGCCTCTGATCCTTTGCTAGAATCACTACAAAAGCTGAGGACAGATTGCTATATCGTCTCGAACACTAAAATTATTTCTAAACCCGAAGCTACTCCCCTACCTTTAGGAATAAAGGTAACTGATTTGAGCAGTATCTTCCGAGGAGATAATAGCAGTTCACTGACCATAACTACCCTTCATAGAGCTGGAAGACCTCAGCAGAAGGTGAATGTAGAACTATACCCTTGGGTAATCGCCACCAAAAGTAGTGCGGGTGAAATCCCCAAAGCACCCATCGAACACCCGGGACTGCTAGGACCCAAGATAGCCAGTGTCGGTAATAGCTTATACCTATTCACAGCCCGGTTAGTGAAGGATGGCATAGACAAAAGACATGAATTACAAGTAATGGACATAACCCCAATGTTAGATGCTGGTGTTGATCCTGTCAGACTGGCAGATCTTATTCTAACTAGCCAACTAGAAGACTATAGCCCAGAGGAACTTAAGCTAGATATGGAGGTGATCCTAGAGGTCATGAGACCCAAGTTGGTCGAAATGATTGTTCGCAAGCAAAAGGAACCCATTCTTCTATCTATAAATAATCCCAAAGGACAAATCGCAGCTGGTCTGGGTAGAGTCAGAATGACTAAAGTCGAGCATGGATATCCAGTTGTTTTTGACCCACAGGAAGACCCTAGGGATACAGATAGTAAAGGCCTCATAATTGGTTACAAAATACCCAACAGTATCGATCAAAGCCCCAATACCAACGCTGAGTTATTAGTTGTAAATAGCGATGGAATCAATAGAACTATATTTCAGTTCACAGATGAGAGTTCTGGATTTGCTGCTGAAAAAGCTTTCACGGCTGTAAATATAGAGCCGCTAAACCGCTTCGCCGAATTTTTGGAGATCCATGAAGGAAAAGATGCACGGGTGTATGATTCGGCGGCGCTTGCGTCAGCATTGGGAATATTGGAAGCTATTGCCAAATATGACTTCAAATCCTCATTACTTGACCAACTGAATGCAGGACTTGAGGATACGGTGAGGAAAGAAATCCTAAACTATTGCGTCAGCCTCTTGAAGGCTAAGTTTGGAGATATCCCTGCTTTGGGTAGTTTCTTGCAGAAGCCTACGTCAACCCCACAACCTTAACGATTTTGCCGGTGGAGGGTCGATAGATGACGGCTTTCTTCTCGAAAATCAGCACTCGGTCGTCGTTTTCGACGCCTTCGTATAGTTCTGGATTGGTGAGACGGGCGACTTCCACATCCGAAACTTTTAGTACACCTGGCTTATCTTGTGAGTCGCCCACTTCTACCTTGCTGCGCACCATAGCGATTAGCTTATCGGTGTCGTCCAAAACTACCCAAGATATCGGATTAGTGGGTAGATCGGCACTTCTGCCTGCGATATAGCCCGCAATTACCCCGGCAAATAGGACCGCCAGTAGCACCGGCAGTACCCCTACCCCGAATAATAATTTCCCGCGTGCTGGTTTTGCTTCTGATTGTTGTGTCATTTATTTATTATAGCGAAATTAACTTTTAAAATCTCTTCTCTAGCTTCATCTATTTTTATCACAAAACCCTCCCCAGGCATAATTCTTTCCACCCAAGCCTCGGCTCCATTGCTGCTGACAAACACTGCCGACCTTTCGGAAATATCGGGCATTTTCACTATAGTTTCAGTCTGGCCGGGTAGTATTTCTGCCACGCCGGTAAAGTTTTCTAGAGTTAGGTCTCTCTTAATGATCAGAGTCTCGGTAGATAAGTTGCCTGCAGTAAGAACGCCTTTGACAATTAAATCCGACTCAACTCGCAGACCACCTGCCACAGTAATATCTTCAAGGGTTAGCTTCCCTTTTTTGCCTACAAACTGCAACGCCCCATCGAAATAGCTACCACTACCTTCGGGCAGGTATTGCGCCTCAAGTCCTAGGCCGCTGAGCGCGTTGGTTAGCCCGGCTTGGCTATTTTCAGCACCATTTCCTTTTGCCATCGCGTCATAATACTGATCAGGCACATAACCCAAGTCTACATACATAGTAACTCTGCCTAGTTTAGCTTCAGGACTTGCCTGGGCATCTTCAGCTGCCAGCAACTGCTTCAATTCATTAATCTTCAATTCCAAGGCAGCCGCCATTGAGGATTGTTTTTCGGATATGGCAAATTCTTTAAGCTTTTCCAGTTCTTGGATTTCTAGGCTGGTTCGTTGGGGGCTGGTATTTGCAGGGGTGGCTTCTTGCGAATCGTTTGCATTAGATCCAAAGTCCTCCATACTTCTGCCGACTACATAGCCGCCTCTGGTTGCCTTCATAGCGTAGCCTGGGTATTTCTCGCTGCTGGTTAGCAGGTCTCCTCTCTTGATAGATCCATTTTCGCTGCTCACCTTCACGGGGACTCTTCCTACTAAGGCTACGGGTCTGGTTTTCTTCTTCTCCTCTTCTCCCCGCTGCCAATTCGATAGATACAGGCCCGGCTCAGTGCTTACTACTCCTATTAGGCCTTCATCATAAGCGCTGCTAGTCTTCTCTATCAGCAGCTTGGCGTCAGTGTTACTGGAGCTGTCCGTGGTATTGGTTGCAGCCGCAGAAGCATTCTCTGGGCCCGCGCTTGCCTGGCTGCTTGCTGAGAACCTCACAACTTCCCCTGCCTCTATACTCTGGTCTGTTACTAAGTACTCCTCCGCTACGTCAAAACCGCTGATGCTGGCTATTTTAGTATTGATCTTGCCTACATACAAGTCCTTGAAGTAGTCAGTAGCCGTGCCTAGACTTACTCCTCCTGTGAAGCTCTTAGCAAAATTGTAGACTTCTAGGTCTCCTGCTGTGGCATTGTAATAGGCTATTGTAAATTCATCATTAGTTCCCATCTTTCTGACTATGCTGCTGTAACTTCCTCTATCTGAACTATTGGTCAATCTATGGTTGGTACCAGTTATGCAGTCTGGGTCATGACATTCGTACAGGTAGAGAGAAGTATTGGTGGTGTTGTAGTAGCTTACCACTGGGCTGCCGTCTACCTTAGTTGCAAGGCCTAGCTGCAGATCTCCTAGAGTATCACCTGTATCTGCTAGTACCCTCTGCTCGAAGTTGGCGCAGGAATAATCCTTGCAGATTACTAGCTCTACTGATTGGTTGGTCACATTCCTATGAGCTATCAGTGGAAACCCTTCCTTCGTCAATGCCAGACGGTTCCATTGGCCTACGTTGTTGGTCGAAAGGAGAGCACCGACCATGGAAGTGCTACAAACAGAATCTGTGCAATTAATGTAGCGCAGATCCCCCCCGACAGAATCATAAACAGTAATAAAGGGCATTTGGTTTGTCCTCTCTACAACCGATATGTGCTGTTTACCACCAGCAGAAGCACTGGTATCGTGAGCGTAGACAGCAGTGAAGCTAGTACAGTTCACATCAGCACAAGGGTATACTTGAGTATTATCCAAATCATTTCTGTGGCTAACACCCAGCGGAAAACCATTCGATCTCATAATTATATCAGTGTACCTACCTATAATTTGCACGTTATTATTTGGTTCGCGAATTGTGGAAGCTGTGCAGGTGGCATTTGTACAATCAGCTATTCTAGGATCTCCACCGTTAACTGACCCATTAAAAAACTGGAATATTGGCCTATTGTCAGACCGAATTACGATCGCATTGGCAAAGTTGCCTGTAAAATTTACTGCACTATCATGTGAGGTGGATGTAACACTGCCTGAGCAGCCAGCTGTGGAACACACAGATATTCTAACTCGTTCAGGTGACGCAGTTATATCGCGATAAACAATAGCCGGAAAACCTTGGTTGTTGATCGCGATATCGGTAAGAAGACCTTGATTGCCGGTGGTATCAACGGTCTGGATGCTCCCAGTAGCCAGAGTAGGAGCAGCTGCTAAGATGTTGCCCTCTACATTTATCACGTCCTCAAAAGTTGCTGCTCCCTGAGCTAACAGGCCTACTGTGTAGACATTAGCAAATGGATCACTGACTGTGCCGATATCTGAGCTAGCGCTGTCTGCTAGTAGGTCTCCAGTCAGCTGAATATCTCCTACTACATCTAACTCCTCTGTAGGGACTGCCTTGTTTATGCCTAGGCGGACGTTGAGGCCGGCATTAGTAAGGTTGAAGTTACCAGTGCTTGTGAAGTCTAGGTTAGCTATTTGACTAGAGCTGTTCTCGAACACTAGACTAGGATCTACGCTGCCAGCGCTACCTAGGAAGATATCTCCTGCTGAGACGTCTACCGAGAAGATTGACGCTGCCAGAGTAGATCCTCCTACTGCAAAGTCATCTGTAGTAGCTGTGAGGTAAGTCACTGTACCAGCGTCTGTGAACTTGCTAGTGTTTAATATATTCGCGGTGGCAGCCCCATCATAGAAGTTTAGGGCTGTGCCGTTCCACCAAAAGTCCCCGGCATTTGGAGCACTTGGGTCTACCCCACTCTGGAAGTTGATCTGGCTTCTGCCTGCTGTTGAGGCCGCCAAAGAGAGCCAACTATCACTGCTGTAGGCTCCTATCTCTACTAGGCCGTCATTCGTAACTACAAATCTATCAACGGCTCCTACCTGCAACTGCAGTAAGTTCGGCGTCGCTGTGCCCGTTTCGTTCAACCAAATAAGGGCGTCTGAGGTAGTAGCATTTACATCCTGCCCACCTGCTGGTTGGATCTGCACGAAACCCTCTGAATCTATCCCACCTAACGTCCCAGAATCTCCGGCGTATTGGGCAAATGGCACGCTCGTCAAAATTTTTCTGGAAAATGTTTCTGTATAAGACGCTGCCCCCAGCGGCGCAAACTCCACTTGGACATAGACATCTCCAACACTACTCCAATCTATACCTGCTGCTGTGGGCGAAGCTGTACACCCAGCTGGCGGCGATCCCAAAGCAGGCCAACTAGCACAGACACTGTTGAGTAGCAGATTGAATACTCCGTTGTACTCCCCGACCTCAACATTTAAGTGTTCTTCTTGCCACAGAAGTGTGCCGGAACTCGCTGCATCATAAAGGCTAACCCTTAAATCGCAAGTGTCATTGGCTGCCCCAGCTACCACGCAAGCTGGCGTTCCTGGTATCAAGTTGCGGCCATCAGACTTCGACACCACCTTACCTTGGAATTTAATAGTATTCTGCGAGCTAGCTGCCTCTACCTGGTTAGTTAAAATCCCCAGAGACAACAATACAGCCAGCGCCACAAAC
>CALFHW010000140.1 GCA_937876695.1 uncultured bacterium | reverse complement strand
TGTGAGCATGATTAAGGCAAATAATTCCCAAACCTGCCCTTCCTCCTCGAGTTCTAGCTTACCTGACCAAAAGTCTAGTAGAATTTGCACCTGTTTATCAGTTGTCTTAAAAAGCTGGCCCTGGCTGGTAGTGAATAAGCTGGATCCGGAAGACTTGTAACTGTTGTAGTACTTTTGTCCAATTTCGTAATACTTGGAGCTTTCAGTATTTAGTGCGGCCTTACCGTCTGTTGACTTGGCCATCAGGTAGCTATAGCTAGCAGTTACGGGGTTTTCAGCAACCAGCTTTACTAGTTTTCCCCCAAATAACCTGCCGGAATCTCTCAGTATAGGATAATCCTCAATTTCTTCAGCACTCGAGGCAAATGACAATATGTGATCAAATCCAACTTGCTTGGCGGTAATAGTGGAAGCTTCTAGACTCTCAATGCCCTTGTCATTCTTGCTATCAACCTGACCCGCTGATCCTTTTCTCTCCTCAAGCTCGACAAATATCTTGAGTTCCGACTGGTCGCTATCCCAACGGATATTCTTCACCGCGCTATCTTCAGGGGATAGTTTTAATGATAACTCGATCTGTTTATTGATATCTTGTTGTGCTAGAAACTTCACACCGTCAGGCTGTAAAAACTCATGGTAGAGCGTGGGGTAACTTTTTTGTCCGGTGTAGACTGTAGTATTTGCTTTATCCGCACAAGCGATCATCAGCGCCGCACATAGCTCATCAACCCCAGGCAGACTTGGGAGTAGAATTATGGTTTTTTCCGCAATCACGCCCACTTTTTTAAGGTTTAAGTGGCTTAGTTAGCTTTAGTTTGTGCAATAGTAGCTTCGATTTTCTCAAGTTTGGCACCGCCGTCCACTAATTTCTTCATTGTGAGGAAGATTTCACTGGAAATCACTGCCTGTGTGAGGTTTTTAGTCTCTAACATGATGCCAGTAACTAGAAGCTGCGCAATCTGAGGGTCTAGTTGTTCATTGATCGCTTTGAACACCTGCTCTGCAAATGTGCTGAGTTTTGAGTTATAGATACTGCTATAGTCATATTTGTCACCTAGATTCAGGTCTGCGCCCACTCCCAGGAGTTTCATTTCCGCAAATACCGAGGCGTTCTTTTCAGCGATAGTGCCTAACTCGCTCAGTTGCTTGATAGCAGGCAAAATCAGTACGTCGAAGTCCCCTCCAAGTGACTCAAGTCGCATATCAGCTAGCGATAGTTTGCCACTAGCCAAAGTCACGTACAGCTTTACAGCTGAATTATCCTGCTGCCACTGGACGTTTTCTACTTCGCTCCCATCTTTTTTGAATGAGATTAAGAATTTTTTAGCTGGTAGCTCCTTGACCACTTCGATCTCGCCGCCAGCTAGCTTTTTGATAACTCCAGCCCCAGCTTCATTTTCGGTAAGAATAGTGATCTTTTTAGTGCCTGCCTTGCGCAGTGAAAGGACCATGGCTGCAATTCCGGTTAACTCTGCTTCTTTGGCGGCAGTTTTAAGGGCAATTACAGGTGATTTTGCTGATTGAATGCTTTGCATTTTTGTATCAAATTATTAAGTTATACTAGTCCAAAATTAGGACATGTTGGGGAGTGTATGACCATGATACCATTTGCTGGCAGCAATAGACAAATATATACCGAAAATGCTATACTATAGGGTATTAACTAGGTCCGTATATATCTGATTATGTTGACGAGTTCCCAGAAAAATTGGTTGGTCAGTCTACGCAAGAACGACTCTAAAATCATTACTACACTTGTGGTGGTGGCTCTGCTTTCAATTGTATTCAGTTGGACTATAGCTCCGAGAGAGGTATCGGCCGGTTTTAGAACAGTAGCTGTAGCAGCAGGTGTAAGCGCTGGCCAATCCTCATCTGGAATTGTGCTCGGCGATTTCTCGACGAATGGATTACCCCAGATATTAGCCTCTTCACAAACACAGGACTTTAGACTGGTAATTCCCAAGATTGGGTTATCTCATAAAGTAGTAGAGAATGTCGATCCCGCTAGTGAGTCTGTATACGGCCCAGTGATAAATGAATCCATCGCCCATGGCATGTACACTAGACTTCCGGATGAAGCGGTTAGCAATGGTAATGTCTATCTATTCGCCCATCGCGAGGGCAACTACCAAGGGAATAATATAGGTTATTTTAACCAGTTAGATAAAATCGCGGCCGGCGATAGGGCCGAAATAATTTATGCCGGAAAACGCTATGTCTATGAGTTCTGGCGTAATTTCGTGATAACTCCACAAGATACCTGGGTTTATAATGGCGAATCAAACTTTCCCATGCTCACTCTGCAGACCTGCGAAAACGGCCTGGCAGCTAGGCTAATTGTACAGTTCAGACTTAAAGAAGTTGGGCCCGCATAAACGCCGGCCCAACTTTAACACAAATCTTACAAACAATTTTATGCCTTTACCTTGACCTGGATCTTCTTTGGCAAGGCCTCAGCAGCTTTAGGTAGGGTTAGGTGCAACATCCCGTTTTTGAATTCTGCCTCTGCTTTATCTGCAATTACCCTGGTAGGCAGACTGACTGACCTAGCAAATGACTGCTTACGTATTTCCTTGCGGTAGTATTTGCGCTTTTTATCCTCTTCTTCGTCTGCAGCCTCCACAGTCCCAGTAATGGTTAGAGTGTTGTCCTCGATTGAAATGTCGATACTCTTTTCGTCAAATCCAGGAGCTTTAAGTGTGACAATGACTTTGTCGTCTTTCTCGTACATGTCTAATTGGGTGTCATCCCAATTGATATTGAAGAAGTCATCTTCGGAGATGCTGTTTTGGATCCTGTTGAGCATAGTGAATGGATCTCTAGATAATGTAAGTCTCATAATTTATGTAAGAATAATAAATTAAGTATTAGCACTCTTGATCTCCGAGTGCTAATAAATTCTAACATGAGCTAGAAATTTAATGCAAGCTACCAAAATTCTTCAGGAATATTTCAGAAGTAGAGATTAGTATGTTGCTATGTACTCAGAAGTTAAGACGATTTTAATAAGAGGAGTGGACGGTTTGCTGGTAAATGTAGAGGCACATTTAAACAAAGGGCTGCATAAGTTTAGCATTGTAGGACTACCAGACAGGGCGGTCAGCGAGGCTAAGGAGAGGGTGCTGGGGGCGATGCAGAATTCGGGCATTTCTGTTCCCTATGGGCATCTATTAGTTAATTTGAATCCAGCACACATCGTCAAAACCGGGACTGCCTGTGATTTGCCGGTAGCAGCAGCTCTTATGCTGCTTAATGAGAGCCTAGCTTCCGCCAATAAGCTGGATCTGAATGCCTATGGATTTATTGGGGAGTTGTCGCTAACTGGCGATCTAGTAGTTCCTGATGGCTGGGTGGGACTGGTGCAAGAGGCCAGTAGGCTAGGACTTAAAGGTTTAATAGGGCCGAAGTTAGAGATTGTGCCTGCTGGACTGGACTATGTGGTCATTGACTGCCTCAAAGAGCTGGTGAAACTTATGCAAGCCGGGAGGGATGGGTATGTAAGCGCTGGCAATAATCTAGCTAAGGTCAGCATTGTCTCTAAGCTCGCATCTAGAAAGCAGCCAGAAGGAGCTCTGGAAGCGATTTCCGCTCTGCGCTCTAGTCCACTAGCTGAGAGGTTAGTGTTGATCTGCGCTGCTGGCGGGCATAGTTTGCTGCTAGATGGCACACCCGGGACGGGGAAGACAACCTTCTTGTCAGTACTAGATCAAATCAGCCCGCAGCTGACGGAGTCTCAAGCTTGGGAGATTGCAAAACTCTATCAACTCGCAGGGCAACAACTTCCGGGAGACCGCCCGCCACTGAGGCAGCCACATCACAGCGCCTCTAGAGCAGCTATTCTCGGCGGTGGGGCAAATCCTACCCCAGGAGAAGTGAGCTTAGCTCATCACGGCTATCTACTGCTGGACGAGATAGCGGAATTCAGTAGAGAAACCCTAGAGGCTTTGCGGCAACCGCTCATCGATGGGAAGGTGCACATCACTAGAGTTGGATACAAAGTCACCTTCCCTGCCAGATTCACCCTTCTAGCCACGCGCAACGGCTGCCCATGTGGTTGGTACGGCGATCCTAGCGGCAGATGCAGTTGTAATCATTTACAAGTATCAGCCTATCAAAAGCGGCTGAGCGGAGCCCTTCTAGACCGGATAGATCTAAAGTGTAGGTTCGACTCCCCGCTCGGTAAATTCGGAAAAGACCCTCACATTAGTACACCGATCACAACCTATCTGGAAAGTTTGCAAGCAAAGGTCCAAGCGGCTCGGGCAATACAGCAACAGCGTTGGCAAACCATTGGCTTAAACAAACAAAATAATACCAATCTACTTCTAAACGCTCACTACAACAATCCCTTTGATTTAGCACCGCTGAAAATCACCCCCAAAGCGCTCTCAGCCTTGAAGGACCTAACTGCAAGAATATCTAGCAACTCAACTGCTACTAGTGACAACACACACAGTATTTCTCACAGGACTCGGTTCAAAATTATAAAAATCGCCAGAACCATAGCTGATCTTGATGCTAGCAACACAGTAACTGAGGCACACATAGCCGAGGCAACGGCTTACAATGGCTGAGGATTCTTTTGGACAGTAGTTAAACTACCTCCGGATACTCGTCGTGCTTGTCGATGTAGTCGTCGAGCTCTTTGGATTTCCATAGGTTTTTCTCGGGATTAGGCACGTGGCTTAGGAATAAGATGCCATTTAGGTGGTCTAGCTCGTGTTGGATGACATGGCTCATAAAACCTTTGCCGGACATGGTTTGCACCTTGCCGCTGGCGTCCTGGTAAGAGATTTTCACGGATTTCGCGCGCGTGACGGGTCCCCAGAGTTGTTTATCGCCTACTCCAATGCTTAAACACGCTTCCCAAACAGTCGACTGAGATTCTGATTCAGAGGTAACGACAGGGTTGATGATTGGTACCCATTCCACAATGCGCTCGTGTGTCTCTGGGTGCTTTGTGGTTTTGCCTATCAGACTCACGCGCAGATTGACACCGATTTGAGGCGCAGCCAGGCCTGCAGTGTGCTCTCTGTCTGCCTCGCAGGTGTCGATTAAGTCTTGAATCAACTGTTTGAGTTCTTTACTACCGAACTCCTCCCCCTTAACTTCCCGACTCATTTTTGTCAACTCTGGCGAGCCAATTTGCAAGATTTTCCTGATCATGATGCCCAATTATACTATTTACCTGCCAATTTGACCCAGAATTGAATAGAATCTAGGTCAATCTCAATATAGTTTCGGAGGTTTTCTCAACCAATCAGTTACTCCCACTATAGAAAGAAATTTGTACAATATCTCCAATAAACTTATTAGCAAAGGCTCGAGGGGTTGCCGCACGCCACCATATAGATTCTTTCCTGTTTATCCAGTATATATCTAAACCACCTAACCGAAAACCCTTGCCAGCCTTGACATTTAACATAGAGGGGTTCTATAGTGTTGGTAGCTACTTAGGCGATTACGTTGCCACAGTAGACTCTCGTAGGAAAGGAGGAATTAAAAATATGAACAAATCAGGTTTAATCGATCACATTGCTGCTAAGACTAAGCTTACAAAGAAAGCTATTAGCGACGTTCTAGAATCATTTATGGATGGCGTAGTTGCTACTGTAAAGAAGGGTGACAGCGTTACTCTTACTGGATTCGGTACATTCAAAGCAATGAAAAGACAGGCTAGAACCGGAAGAAATCCTCAGACTGGTGCGACCATCAAAATCCCAGCAAGGACAGTTCCAGTTTTCAGACCAGGTAAAGAATTCAAGGATAAGGTTAAGTAATCTTTTCCTTACTTGGAACACTTAGACAACCACAGTTAACCGACAAAATTGGTGCTGTGGTTGTTTTCGTTTAGTTTAGGTAGCCCAGTATGTAGTAAAATAGGGCTATGCAAGTAATTAGAATAACCGAACTGGAAAAGAGTTTCGAGAGCATCGCTAAAGTGTTGGACCTGGGGGGGTTAGTGATTTTCCCAACCGAGACTTGTTATGGAGCATTAGTTCGCGCAGATCTTGAAAGTGCCGTTACTAAGCTGCTGGCTTACAAACAAAGACCTGTAGGTAAGGCGATCTCTATTGGGAGTGGCAGTAGCGCGGAGGCGCTGACATATCTAGAAGAACCTAAGGATCAAAAGTCTAAGCTACACACGCTCGCCGAGAAGTTTTTGCCCGGGCCGGTAACGTTGGTGGGTATATCAAGTGGCAAAGTAGACAGGCGGTTGGAGACTGAAGAGGGCACATTGGGCGTGCGGGTGCCAGCTTATGAACCGCTGCTCAAGTTTTTGAATTATTACAAACACCCAATCACCACCACTTCTGCCAATAGCAGCGGCGAGCCGACTCCCTACAGCCCAGATGGCTTATTCAAGCATCTAAGTACTAAAAAGAAAGACATGATCGATTTGCTTGTAGACGCAGGGTCTCTGCCACATAACCCGCCCTCACTAGTGATTGACACCACGCAAACTGATAAAGTATACCGCCCAGGCCTGCTGACGGCGCGCGATTTGGAAGCAGGAGAGGTTTTCCTCAGCCAGAGCCAAGAGCAAACTGCCGAGATTGCAGCTGAGTGTGTTAAATCTGTTGCAGATAACAGTTCCGCTGTGCCTGTAATCTATTTACTAGAAGGTGAGATGGGTGCTGGTAAGACCCAATTCGCTAAGGGAATAGCGCAAGGTCTTGGTATTGTTTCAACTGTAAATTCACCTTCATACAATCTAGTCAAAGAGTACTCCAGCCCAACAGGCCAAATTTTCTATCACGCCGACCTGTGGCGGCTAACTGAGTCGCTAGCACTCCAGGATTTGGGGATTCAGTTGTCGGTTGGAGATCCATCAGATCCAGTAAATAAGACAGTGGTCGCAGTTGAATGGCCGTCGAATTTAGCTGACACAGAGGAACTACAGAACTTGGCGGATACAGATAAGTTAAAGCTTTACAGCGTTAAAATTCTGAAATTGGGTGAGCAGCAAAGGCGAATTATATTAACCGAATTGAAATCTTGAAAATACTGGCAATTGACACCTCGTGCGATGACACAGCAGTGAGCCTACTTGAAGATGACAGGCTGATCAAACAATTCGTCTCCTCACAGGCGAATATTCAGAGTAGCTGGGGTGGGGTGGTGCCAGTGCTAGCACAGAGGGAGCATACTAAACGCATGGAATGGGTAATTGCCAAGGTGCTATTCGATTGTGCCAAACAGCTCAATTTGGAAGTTGAGGTTAGGAATAGTCTCAGGAAGATCATAATAGGTGGAAAGCAGCAGCAAGAGTTAACTGAAGGCAGTCATTTGAAGGGGGCGACTGACAAGAGCTTCCGTGGCAGCCTAGCAGATAAGTTGCAACTTGAAAATTTGGCTCTAATGGCAAACCCGGGTATAGATATGATCGCGGTAACAGTTGGGCCCGGCCTTTCAATTGCGCTAGGAGTGGGAATTGAGGCTGTTAGGATCTTAGCAACTAGTTGGGGTATCCCAGTGGCGGGAGTAAATCATGTCGAGGGCCATCTATGGTCAGCGCTCATCAAGAACAACGATGGCAATTACCTTTCTAAACAAGTAGATAGGAAACTCAGGCCAGCGATTAGGGTTAGCGCGGGAGCCTCTCCGCTACAATACCCAGCTATGGGGCTAATTGTTTCCGGTGGACATACTGAGGTAGTGGAGGTTCAAGGTTTTGGCAGATACCAAATCCTCGCGCAGACGCTAGACGACGCGGCTGGCGAGGCGTTCGATAAGTTCGCGGTGATGCTAGGACTCGGTTATCCAGGCGGACCTGTAGTAGAGAGTATGGCAAGAGAGGTGATCGCCAAGGGAAGACTAACAGAGGCACGAGAGAAATTCCCGTTACCAGTGGCTATGCAGAAGGCTAAAGAGCCGGCGTATTCGTTTTCAGGACTCAAGACAGCCGCGCTTTATTTACTGCAGAAAAAATTGGGCAACCAGTCGAACCAGGAGGGCTCAATTGAATCTGCTAGTAGTAGTTTGAGCAAGGACGATCTAGCACTTTTTTGCGCGGCGTTCCAAGAAACGGTGATCGATAGCATAGTTCTGCAGTTGCGCAGGATTTTGCAGGCCAGGAAGGCCAACTATAGCCATGTGCTCACAGGTGGTGGAGTTATGGCTAACCAGAGGTTACGATCCCGCCTAAGGGCCTTCGGCCGCGAAATTGGGGTAGAATTTCTCTTCCCCCAGGCGAAGTTATTGGCAGACAACGCTTCAATGATAGGTTTGGTTGGTTTTTGGCAAAGTCCAAACTATACAGAGATTTCTCAACTCGACCGCAATCCTGGGCTAGTGCTAAACACGAAATCTAAATAGCTCTTCACGGCAGCGGGATCGCTGACAAAGTCGACGTATTGTTCCCTAGATATCGACGTGCCAGTTGGTAGCGATGTCACAGTCTCGTTGAAGTGTAATACTCCAGGTACATGCCAGTTGCCCGCAATAGTTGAGCTGGGTAAGTTCATTACTCTCAACTTGATTCTGGGATGTAGGAGAGGAGTTAGCTTGGCGGCATTCTCTGGTCTGGTAGCGATATCATTCTGAGCAGTGATCAGCAGAAATTCTAACTCAACCACTTCCGAAAGTGCATTTAATTCTTGAGCAATTGTAACGGGCTTGATTCGTCTATATCCTTTTGGGCTAAGCTGTAGCGCCAGCCATGCTAATGGTTTTGCAATAATTGAAAAACCATTGGAAAACCTGCCCGCAGCATCAGTTAGCACCTGCATAAGGTCAAGTACAGGACTATCTGCAACTATTCTAATATTTATTCGTAATTGGCTATTTTCATGACGTAACTGCTTAATTCGAGTCAAGAAGTCAGGCATTGCCTGGTTTAAGGCAGAGTTACCCGCTGATTCCAGCATAATATTTAGGTTTATTTCGGGGCTAATAGTTGCCAGATAATCAATTTCGGCGATTAATTGTGCTGCCAGTGCTGCGCCTTGTTCATGTAGCCCCCAATCATTTTTTCCGTCAACTATACCAGAGCCATCATTGTCAGGAATACCCAAAATTGTGACTTTATTGACCTTGTCACGCAGGCCGTGTGCTAAGGCAACATATCCCGAATAGCTTTGTGGCATGCGGTTTCCGCCAATAATGATTGCACTTGAGAAGATAGTCCCAGCTTGCTGTTTAGCACTTTGAAAACAAAGCTGCCTGACCTTGTAATCAATATGTGCCCAGTTGAAAATAAAAGTGGTCTCTTGGTAGTTACCAGCATCTGGGCCGATTGTGGGGACATCTCTGGGCAGTATATTGTTAAAGAAATTCATCATAGTTGTGCATTTAGGTCAAAGTGAGCGGTCCTCCCCCCTATTCTAATACGAGTAGCGTGCGGTTTTTGGTAAATTTGCAGGAAGTTTTTGAAGGTGCCTAGGTTGCCCTTTGCGTCTTGATAGTCGCTGAAGGAGGTGCCGCCAAGCTCGATTGATTTTAGCAGAATGCGCTTGGCGGCAGAAACGATCGATTCTAGTTCGGCTAGTTGGACCTGCCCTGAAGGTCTAAGTGGGTGTACGCCAGCTGCAAAGAGCGCCTCACAGACGTAGATATTCCCTAAACCCGCTACCAGAGCCTGATCTAGTAGGGCGCTATAGATCGGCTTGACGCGTTTATGAAGTTTTTTAGCTAGATATTCGACGTTAAATTCGCTAGAAAGGGCATCAGGGCCCAGGCGGGTAATTCCGGCATAACTGGTAGCGGGCGCCAAATGCAACGTCCCAAATCGCCTCTTATCCGAAAAATGCAAATTACCATTGCTCAACTTAAAGGTTGTGTGAGTGTACGGGTCAGCGCCAGTTTTATCCAAGACCTCGGATTGTTGTTGTTCATAACTAAGTAGCTGTGGGGTGACCAGTGTTTGCGTCTGTCCTGTTGCCATACTTGGCAAATACAAAAACCTACCCGTCATGCGCAGATGCACGATCAGTGAATTCCCTTGTTGGGCAGTCGAAGTGTTACCACCAGTAAAGTCCAGTAAAATGAACTTCCCTACCCTGCTCACTTTCGAAACTTCCCTGCCAATTAGCCCGCCTCGAAAATCGTCAATACTAATCCCGCCCAGCGAACGCAGGCCATTGTTAGTGACGTTCACACCAGAGATTTGTTGGCCAATAATCAACTCCCGCAAACTTCGGACTACGCTTTCAACTTCTGGCAGCTCAGGCATGGCTCGGTTAGTTTACTCCCCTACCCTTTACAATCTTGTCTGTGCCCATGTATTTGCGCAGCACTTCAGGCACAACTACCGAGCCGTCAGCTTGTTGATAATTCTCCATTATGGCAATTGGAATCCTGGATAATACCACCGCAGTGCCGTTCAGCATATGCGCGTATTTGGTCTTGCCGTCAGTAGCTTTGTAGCGGATGTTGAGGTTGCGAGCCTGAAAATCAGTACAGTTTGAGGTCGAGGTTATTTCCCCGTAGTCTCCCCTACCCGGCATCCAAGCTTCGAGGTCGTATTTACGGGCAGCAATCGCGCCCAGGTCACCCGTGCCCATCTCTAAAACGCGATAAGGTATTCCCAGCTCCTGCACAATTTCTTCCTCAATTTGCAGCAACTCAGCGTGATATTTGGCTGATTCTTCCTGGGTACAATAGATAAACATCTCTAGTTTGGTGAACTGATGTACGCGGTATAAACCTTTGGAGTACTTGCCATATGCCCCACCCTCTTGGCGGAAACAGTGCGAGATTGCCGCGTATTTTTTCGGCAGATCGCCCAATGCGAAGACGTCATCAGCGTGATAGCCAGCCATGGTCACCTCCGCTGTGGCGATGAGTCCTAGGTCTTGGTCTTTTATCTCGTATATCTGCGCCTCATCGCCTTTGGGAGTATAGCCTGTGCCCAGATAGTAGCGTGAGCGCGCCAGATCAGGCGTCTGCACCAGCTCATAACCCTTCTCTTGCAGCTTCTCTAGACCGTATTGAATCAGCGCGTACTCCAGTCTAACTGCCGCACCTTTGAGGAAGTAGAACTGCGAGCCAGATACTTTGGCACCTGCCTCAAAGTCTAGAATCCCCAGGTCGGTTCCAATCTCTAGATGCCCTCTCGTCTCGAAATCGAACACCGGCTTGTCACCCACTTCGCGAAGAACTCTATTGCCTTCTTCACCTTTACCAACCGGCACATCAGCAAAAGCTGGATTTGGGATGCTAGGTAGCACCTTAGCGATCTCAAGTTCCATCACCTCTACCCTACTCTCTAGGTCCTTAACGACTTCCTTAACTGTTTTGGCGCCAGCAATCCTCTCTGCAGACGGCCCTTCAGTCTTTATCGCGTCGGTAATCACATTCAGCTCCGCCCTTTTCTGTTCGAGCTCTTGTTGCAACTTCTTTTTCTCCTCTAATTGGGCGATTATCCCTGCAAAGTCAATATCATAACCCTTGTCCTTCGAGGCTTTCTCATAGAAATCGGGTCTAGTTAACAGGTCTGTAGGGTCAATCATTTCTAGTTAAACTGATATTAATTGCATAAGTTTACCGAATTATAACACTGGAATTTTGGTTTGAGTTGATCCGCCTAAAGAACGGCGGAGAATGCTGGCGCGCTGGAGATCGCCTGCTGGTATAGCGGCTGGTCGTTGTTTATCTCGATGGTTACGTCCTTAGCTAGGCTCAAATCCCTACCCCATGCGCGTTTGACCTCGGGAATATCCCGGTAGCGAGGGTTGAAAACGATCTCGGTACGCGCGTTTTTGCGGATGGCATAGTAAGCCAGACCCTGCTCTCTTTGGAAAGTTGAATAATCGCACTGGCAGCCCTTTGTGTAGAATCTAGAGAACACCACTGGATGCTCTTTGGTATTCACAAATGTGTAGTAGTAGCCTTTGGGCAAGGCAAACTTTTCCCCTGGTTTGAGTCTAACTACGAGCCCTTCTGAGACAGCGGTTTCGAAGTCGTAATCGCCTTTGGGTTCGTTCTTTTGCAATAGCACCGTCAGCGTGCCGCTTATTGCCTCCACGATTTCACTGAGCCTACCTGCTCCACCCGTGCCGAAGAAAATATGGGTTCTGATGAACTCCACTCCCATAAGCCCCGATGGCAACATCACTACGTCATAGTTCAGGTTGTTTTGGGCGAACAAAGATTGGTCGTCTCTATTGCAAATATTTCGGTGTTCAAGGTATACGTTTTCAGGGTAGCGCAGGGATTTGTTCAATAACCCTGGCAGCATGCTCTTAAGCGGGATATGGTTGAGAGCAGAGAATACTACGCCCTCGCCATATTGGAATTTTTCGGTGATGTCGTCGAATTTGATGGGTAAACCGCAAGAGAATTGTAAGTCTACCATGTGTAATTGTAAAAGTTAGAGCAGTTTCTAATACCAATATAGAAAAAGGGTAGGAGTAAAGTCAAATTGGATATATACATGATATAATAGAAGATGTCAGAAATACCAGGTGATAAAAATAGAGCTAAACAACCAGCCGAGATTGTGATGCCAAACCATGCAATTCTAAGTATCATAAGAGTCCCGCATGGAGGTGAAATAATTGGAGAGAGTGCAGACGATACAACCATCCTAGACCAAGGTACTCCTGTAGAGTCGAGATTAGCTCGATTAGCCCGCAGCGGATTTAGTATAAAGGAGTATGATGGTAGATTCGACTGCGAGCTTAGTATGTACATTGTAATGCCTTCTGAAGCAAATATCTTCCAAGATCATGAGGCTATTAGTAGTGTTGCAGGGACCTACACCACATATAAACCCATGGATGGATTTGCTTTTCACAAGGATGAGGACTACGCAATAATATCGGTGCCTGTGGTAAATACCCGGTACTGGCAGACTCGGCTTGTCTCTGGTTTTCTAGACTTTATCGTCTGGGATGGTGATATATCCGACCTCGATAACAGCGTTGTCTTTAGGTTGGATTATCCAGTACCGGTAGTTAACGTTTTAGATACCTTAGGAAACGAACCACTCAGCTTATCCGCCGAAGATTTTATTGCCGAAACCGGTTTGAGCAAAGCGCATAATGGTGAAATGTACAAAGTGATGGAACTTTACGGGAGATCTAGGACATGGATGAAATTGGTGGAGGATGCTATAGAAATCGGAGACCCAGATGAGTGGGAAGGGGAAGATCTACCATCAAACTTATCGTTCTTATGTTTTCTATTATCCCGAAATAGCATGTTGCCGAGGAGTAACTTTGCAAATGAATTGCTAGAATACTTACGTGAAAGGGTTTCAGCGCTGTATAAGCAAATTGTTATTAACTTAAAGGAAGATATCGCAGCTGGCAAATGGAGAGAATGGTTACAGGAGGAGGAAGATGAAGAAGTGGATTGATACAGCTAAACACACATAGGTATGCTTGAAGATAGTGAACAACAATCTAATGAGATTATAATGGGTTCGCTTGGAGTCCTACATATTATTCACACCCACCAGGGTGAAGTAATTGAAGAGATTTCGAACCGCTCACCAGAGCTGGAGTCAGCAGTCTCAGTAGGTGAGTTAATGAGTAATTTTGAGACAAATGAATTCCAGTTAATTCCATATTCAGATGATATGTCTTTTAGGCTTGTTACCTACAGGGTATTACCTGCGGATTCCAGGAACTTTGAGGCCACCGAACCAATTAGCGAGGTGAAAGGTTTCGATTGTACATACATTGCCGAGAATGGCTGCGCTTTCCTCAAGGAACCTGAAGATAGTATGGAACCTTCCCCTGTGATAGTAGTCCCGTATTATGAGCACGGGATGGTATTTCGCAGCATGAAACTTATTGGATTTGTAGGCGAGAAACCGGGGATAGACAATAGTGTTATCTTTCAGTTGAATTTCCCTAACCCAACCATTATTAGTATTGACGACAGTTTGGAGATAGGATCCCAGCAACTAACTCTAGACCAGGTCATAGATGCTGCCAAGCTGAATCAAGCTCATAACGGTGGGATGTCAAAGGTTATGGGGCAGTATGGGCTATTCGGAGCTTTTTTGAGAGTAGTTAACTCGGTACTTGAAACAGGTGATAGCATTCAGCCAGACCACGAACTTCTGGGTAATTCTAGGTTTCTGGATTACCTCTCTAGTGATGAGGAATTTGCTGGGCAATTGGCATATTATTTGAAGGTGAAGAGGGCAGGGTTGTATGAACTAATCCTGATTAATTTGAGGGAAGATATTCAAAAGGGTAAGTGGAGAAAATGGTTACAGGAGGAGGAAGATGAAGAAGAGGATTGATATAAAGAACTCAAGGCACTTGTTTTAAATAACCTCTATAGGATGTTAATTTGCATGCCATCCAGGCCGATATACCTATATAGTTATGCTATAATAGAACATGTTTGATATACATGTTTTTACTCAAAAGTAGACTTGTAATCAAGCTTTTTGACTAGGGAAATCACTCTGGTAGAGCTGAGGAATGGGCCATTGTGCGGAAGATATAATTGGCCCTTGCCTGAATACGCCCTACATTTGTATCCGAAGCCTCAAGTCCGCCTTTTTGGAGTATGTCACGTGCAGTCTTGTCAAAGCAAGTCTGGTAAGCAACCATTCCAAACTTAACCATAGACAAATAGCTTCCATGAGGACTACTTAGATAGTTTATCCCCATCTTCCCTAGTGCATCAGGGACCGCAGTAGAAAGTTGGTCATTCAATAGCTCTGCCCACCTAACGTCTCCGCCAATAATCGTCATGGTGCCGGGTATTTCTGACAAGCTTTGCCCAGCGTGCGTGTCACTGATCATTTTGTTAAGCATTCCCTGAAGTTGCTGTGTTGTTAGATCACCAGTATTTACATAGATGAGATTAACTACTGGGGAATCAGTAGGCGCAGGTACAAGATTTGCTTCCCCGATTTGAGCTAGTCTCTTTAGAAGACCATCCGGGGAACCATCCTCAAGATTAATTACCGCAGGCATAGTTGTGGCGCCTTGAACCTCGATATCCTTGACTATTGTTAACCCATCCTCGCCTTGGAGAGAAATAGTATTTGGCTCGATACCACCATCACCCCCGTCACCCAGCGCATTCATTTGGCCATTGATCTGACTGGCTATGTCAGGCCAGCTTCGTCGAATATGATCATTCATTCCACCCCAATCATAGTATTGCTCGATCAGAGGATACAGTTGGCTGGCGGCTTGGTCTATTTCTTCTGCTGAAATATCAGTATCTATCGGTGGTAATTGCATAGTCCAAGAAAAGCAAATTTAATTGCCAGATAATAGCACAAAACTTCCTGGTGGATGAATTTCTTACCCAAATATCCCGGGTTTTTCGTCTTTTATGGCGGCGAGCTGCTCCCAGAGGTCGCGTTGTTTACGCGACAGTTTTTCGGGGATGGCGACTTCGATTTGCACGTATTGATCGCCATTACCTTCGCCTTTGAATTTCGGTCCGCCTTTATCTGATAGACGGAAGATCTTGCCTGGCTGGGTTCCTGGTGGGATTTTTAGGTCAATTTTGCCGCGCACTGAATCTATCTCAATCTCGCCGCCGAGGGCTGCTAGGGTAGGGTCGATGGCGGCAGTAGTGTAGATGTCGTTGCCGCGTCTTTCTAGCGTAGGATGGGCTTCTACCTCGATGGTGATGTAGAGATCGCCGAAGTTACCGCCGTTTTTACCGGCGTTGCCTTTGCTAGCAAAGCGGAGGGTAACTCCATCGGGGATTCCTGGCGGAATTTTGATGCGGAAGTCCTCTTCTTTTTCAATACGGCCTTCGCCGGCGCACTTTTTACAAAACTCAGTGATATTTTTGCCTCGGCCGCCACAAGTAGGGCAGGGGGCAGTGGTTTGAATTGACCCTAGAAATGTCTGCTGAATGCGGGTAACTTGTCCGTGGCCTTTGCAGGTCTCGCAGGTCTTGTAGGCTTTGGCTGAGGCTGCACCAGTGCCATTACAGCCGTCACAGGTGGTCTTGCGCATATAGCTGATAGTTTTGTATTTGCCGAAAACCGCCTCGTCGAAGTCTATTGTGAGCGTGGCCTCAATGTCAGCGCCTCGGGTGCCGCTGGCTGCTGCTGCGCCGCCTGCTCTGCCGAAACCACCAAAGCCATTACCGAAGAATTGTGAAAATATGTCTGAAAGGTCCTCATTGGAAAAGCCGCTGTCGGCGCCGAAACCGCCATAGCCGCCGCTGCCTCCAAACCCTCCATAGCCGCCTGCTCCGCCGCCTCCGAATCCTTGGGTAGCAGCATGTCCGTATTGGTCATAAGCTCCGCGCTTACGCTCGTCGCTGAGTACTTCGTAGGCTTCTTGGACCTCCTTAAACTGTGTCTCAGCGTCAGCAGCCTTATTGCGGTCTGGATGTTTTTCCTTAGCCAGCTTACGATAAGCCTTCTTAATCGCTGATTTATCAGCGCCTTTGCTCACTCCAAGTACTTCGTAGTAATCTCGTTTAGACATAGAACTATTTTAGCAGAGACTAGGCTGTTCTGCTAGCTTCGACGAATGTTAGCGCCTTGCCAAGTTTACCAGCTCTTCCGGTTCGCCCGATTCTATGAGTGTAATCCTCATAAGTAGCAGGCATATCGAAGTTGACCACATGGCTGATGCCCGAGACATCAAGTCCTCTGGCAGCCACATCAGTAGCAACTAACACATCGATGATTCCAGCTTTGAAATCGCTGACCACCTTATCTCTGTAGTTTTGTCTTTTGTCGCCATGGATACAGTTGACTCTAATATGCTCCTTAAATAGTCTGGTATTGAGCTTATCAGCGCCATGCTTGGTACGCACGAACACAATAGCCTTAGTGACGTCATCCTGTTTAAGCAGGTCCACGAGCTTCTGTAGCTTGTCGTCAATCGCGCCGAATCTGATGATGTTTTGCTCGACATTATCACTAGTGACACTAGTTTTGACCGACACCTTCTCAGGATTTTGGCTAAAGCTAGCGAGTACAGAGTTAACTTTGGCATCAAGAGTAGCTGAGAAGAAGAGAGATTGTCTGCTAGCAGGTAATTTCTCAACTAAGAATCTCACGTCGTTGATAAAGCCCATGTCCAACATTCTGTCGACCTCGTCCAAAACCACTGCTGAGAACTCTTGTAATCTCAAATTGCCGCGGTTGACTAGATCTTTAAGTCTACCTGGTGTACCAATTACGAAGTTATGAGGAGCTCGAAGCTGTTTAACCTGGTTGTATAGGCTGGTTCCGCCCACGCATAGAACTGCTCTAAGCTGCATCCCATGAGTAAGACTGCCGAGTTCTTGTACCAATTGCAGGGCTAGCTCTCTAGTTGGAACTACTACCAAACTCTTGTAACTTCTTGTCTGCTTTGTAAATTGAGCTAATGGAATCAAGAAAGCCGCGCTTTTACCTGTACCGGTATTGGCAAGGCCAACTAGATCCTTTTTCTGCATGATAAGCGGTATTGCCTGCTCCTGAATAGGGGTAGGGCTGGTATAACCTTTGGAAACTAGATTCTTGAGAATCTGCTCGTCGATGCCTAACTTAGTAAAATCGCCTTGGCTCTGGGCCACTTGAGCAGCCTCATGCTCCTGGGCTAGCTGTTCAGGGGTTTTGCCAGCTTTGATAAGGTCTTTTAGAGGAATAAATACCCCTAAACTACCGCGACCTCCGCCTCCGCCGCCTCTGTTACCACCAAATCTACTTCCACCTGGTCTGCCGCCGCCGAATCTACTACCACCGAAGCGACTGCCTCCAGGTCTTCCGCCTCCGAAGCTACTTCCACTTGGTCTGCCACCGCCGTAACCACTGCCGCTTGGACGACCGCCGCCAAAACCTCCAGTGCTAGGTCTGCTATTTCCATAGCCACCGCTGCTTGGTCTATTACCTGAATCGCTGCGGTTGTATCCGCCTGCAGCTGGTCTATCACTCTGGTAACCGCCACTTGCAGGTCTGCCTTCGGAAGTACCTCTGCCAGCTTCTGCTGGTCTGAAAGGTCTATTTCGATCGCCGTAAGGTCTGCTACTACCGGGTCTGTCATTTGATCTGCCACGGTTATAACCTCCACCAGCTGGTCTATCGCCTTGATAGCCACTTCGGACAGGCCTGTCGCTATTACCGCGAGGTCTATCTGAGCTGCCGCCGTCTCTACCAGCGTTACCGCTGTTTCCACTGCTTCTAAAATTATCTCCGCCGGACTTCTTGCCTCCAAAGAGGTCATCGCCAGCGCCACTATCGGTCCACTTACTACCGTAATTATTACTATTATCTCTCATACTGTTTGATGGGGGTATTTAACTATGCAGATCGAATCGCAGGGGATCTAACCACTCAGTTCCTAACCCTTTACTTAAAAAGAATTTAACATATTGATTATAGCATATTTTGCTAAAAAAACGTGGGCAAGCGAAGTATGTTAGAATCGAAGTGTGAAAACAGCATCCACTAAAAAAACAACCAAAACAACCAAGGTCAGCAGCAAAGAAGCAAAAGTTTCTGTTAAGGTCGCTTCTAAACCCGCAGCCAAACCAACGACAGCCGCTGCGCGGGTAGCAGGCGAAAGAGTCCCCGTGGTAGCAGTTATGGGGCATGTAGACCATGGCAAAACTTCACTCTTAGACAGAATCCGGGGCACGAGAGTACAGGCTGGTGAAGCTGGCGGAATTACTCAGAATACCAGGGCACACATGGTCAGTTTAGCAGGCGTCCTAAAGACACCAACCTACCAGAATATCACCTTCATCGATACTCCAGGACACGAGGCTTTTCCAGAGATGCGCAAGCGTGGAGCTAGGGTTGCAGACATCGTGATGCTCGTTGTTGCTGCGGACGATGGGGTACAGCCCCAGACTAAGCAGTCGGCTGAATTCATCAAGGAGGCTGGACTGCCAGTAGTCATCGCTTGTAATAAGATGGACCTCCCGGGCGCCAATCCTGACAAAGTCAAACAAGAGCTCTCTCAGATCGGCATATTGGTCGAGGAATACGGAGGAGAGGCGATTTTGGTACCAGTTTCGGCTCAGACAGGCGAAGGAATCGAGCAGCTATTAGAAGCAATTGAACTAGTCGCCCAGGTCGCTGAACTTAAAGATAGAGAGCCAGCGCAAGGAACCGCTGAAGGTTTTGTGCTTGAGACGCAGCTGCATAAGGATTTAGGGCCTCTGGCATTGGTCATTATCAAGGCTGGCCAGATCAAGACTCAAGATTACTTATATGCAGATGGCGCGGTGCATAAGATTCGAGCTACCTTAGACGAACAGCAAAAGCGCACTCCACTTGCCAAACAAGGTCAGCCAACTTGGTTAATTGGACTAGAGTCAGTGCTAGCAGTTGGACAGAATGTATTAGTTTTTGATGATCTCAAGCAGGCTCAGCAACTTCTCAAAGTCACTGAGGTAGCTGAGGCTACAGCAGAGCCAACTATTGAAGAAGTTCTCGAGGATGCAGATATCCTGGGGCAACTACTCGGTGTCAAAGAGGACTTAGAGAATCAAGAGACTAAGCTGAAAGTGGTGCTGAAGGCTGATACTCAGGGCACATTGGAGGCCATTATCGGTAAACTCAAGGAGCTCAGCTTCGAAAATGCTAAGGTAGAGGTGTTTTCAGCTAGCACAGGTAGCATAACTGAGAAGGATATTGCTGAGACCAAGGCTATCAAAGGTATCGTTTTGGGTTTCCAGGTGAAAATCGATGCTCAGGCAGAGGTCCTAGCAAAACGCGAGAGAGTATTAGTTCGAACTTACGACATTATTTATAACTTGATCGACGAAGTAGACGCGGTTATTAAGTCTATGTTGCAACCTGAAGAGGAGATTGAGGAAGTAGCTAGAGCTAAGGTCAAACAGGTGTTTACTCTGTCGGATGGCAAAGTGGTAGCCGGTTGCGAAGTGACCAAAGGCACAGTCATTAGAGGTTATAAAGCATTCGTGGAGAGAGCAGGCGAGGAAGTAGCAGAAGGTAAGATTATCTCCTTAAAATATCTCAAAAACGACGTCAAAGAAGCTAAAAAGGGCACAGAATGTGGAATCATCCTGGAGCCAAATATCGAACTGCAGACAGGTGATGAAGTGGTCTGCTTCAAGACAGTATAAGAATGAGACGCGTAGAATTTTCCTTCACTTGGGCAATCATCATCGCCAACGGCCTTGTCTTTCTATTGGCGCAGCTATTAGGAGTAATGGGCAGCAATGCCCTACCTCTAGTTTTATTAGGCGCCAACTCACCACTGCTCATTTTAGACGGCGAGATATGGAGGTTCATGAGCTCAGGTTTTCTGCATACAAATCTTTTGCACTTTGCGCTCAATATGTACTCTCTGTGGCTATTGGGGGGATTTGTGGAGCGTTTCTATAGCAAGCGGAAATTCCTGGTTGTTTATCTTGCGGGAATTCTGGCAGGTAGTCTGGTGAGTTTCCTAGTGGCCTCAATATCAGTGTTTGCAGGTGCTGGTCTGGCTGGCAATATTTTCTCCTTAGGTGCATCTGGAGGTATATTTGCGCTGCTTGGCTTAGTAATTGGCACAAGCTTTTTTGTGAGAAATGCCCCTGATCTGCCAATTGATCGCAATCAACTCCTACTTATAGCAGGGCTTAATCTGCTGTTTGGCTTTGCGTTCCCAGGTGTAGACAATGCGGCGCATATCGGCGGTCTACTTATGGGTCTTGCCCTTTCACTGGTGGCTATGCCCTACAGCGACGCTTTTT
Organism: uncultured bacterium; assembly: GCA_937876695.1. GTDB lineage: Bacteria > Patescibacteriota > Dojkabacteria > CALFHW01 > CALFHW01 > CALFHW01. Next base: position 4,147 of record CALFHW010000140.1, on the reverse strand, counting down.
CTTCTAATTGGCAGAAAGGTCTGTTAAAATTCAGCAGTATAGCGCTAGTATGCATTTTGGGTTTGAGTTTCTTGTTGCAAATCCTCAGTAGTGCATTGTTGGTAGCAGGGAGTTAATTTCATTTAATTGGTAAAACATGCAGTCCGAATTGAAGTTGGAGAGAGCAATTATTTCGATTATTGGTGGAAGTGGCAGTGGAAAGGATACTCAGGCCAAGCTGTTATCTGAGAAAGTTGGGTTAAAGCATTTGTCCATGGGAGAGATCTTTCGCTCAGAGGAAAAACTCGGTAACCCGCTTGTAGCAGAGGCTGCCACCTATTACAACCGTGGCAAATGGGCGCCAGATAGAATCACTACCGGTGTGCTCAGAGCCTATGTAATGCGCAATGCGCCAGAGGGATTCATCATCACGGGCTACCCAAGGCCGCCAGAGCAGTGTGTGTCGCTGGCAAACCTTGCAGAAGAGCTAGAACTAAACGTCACAGCTGTTGTGCATATTGAGGTCCCAGACAATGTACTGCTAGCACGCATGCATTCTCAAGCAGATGAGGCAGGCAGCGACCGAGCTGATACCACAGACGAGCTAATGCGCGAGCGTCTTAAGTCATACCACGAGACTATCAAGCCAGTTTTGGAATACTATCGTGAAAGGGGTCTTCTGATCAATATCGACGGCAGTCCTTCAGTTGAGGAGGTGCATAGCAATATACTAGCTGAGCTAGTTAAATTGTAAAGATTTAGACTAAATATCTGTGTAGCGTCATAGATATTTAAACTAAGTTTACTTGTCTTCTTTAGCTATAGCTACTTTCTTCACGCCTGACTGGCGCCACTTTTCAATTTCTGCGTGGTGTCCGGAGAGTAGGATGTCAGGTACTTTGAGTTCTTTACCTTCATAGTTTAGGGACTCAGGCCTGGTGTATTGCGGGAATTGCGAGAGATTATCGTCTTTATAGAAGGAGTCGTGTTGGTAGGACTCTGAATTCCCGAGTACGCCTGGCACCAGCCTGCCCACGCTATCAGCGATCACAAGCCCTGCAAGCTCGCCGCCGCTGAGCACGTAGTTACCAATTGAAATCTCCATATCTACTAACTCGTCCAGAATCCGCTGGTCAAAGCCCTCATAGCGGCCGCAGAGGATCATAATGGCCTTACAGTCCACGAGTCTCTTGGCTGTACTGGACAGATACGTTTCACCTCCAGCGGAAGTGGCGATAATTTTGTAGTCCTCGCGTTTGATGCTAGCTGCCTCGTATTCACTCTCAACATGTGCGATCGCCCTTTGCATAGGTTCAAACATCAGTAGCATCCCTGCCCCACCGCCGAAAACACGGTCGTCCACCTGTCGATAATTTCCTTCTCCCCAATTGCGCAGGTAATGCGCGTGAACTTCGATTAAACCCTTTTTTATGCCCTGACTCAATATCCCGGAGGCAAAATAGCCCTCGATTATCTCGGGAAAGAGAGTGATAAAGTCCAATCTCAGCTTCATATTTCTAAGCTTCCTAAGAATTGTTCGATTAACTCGGCCACCTCATCAGGTGATTTAATTGGAAGACCATGAGTTTGTCCCGGCACAACCACCAGGCCGCTATTTGGCAAAGCACTATCCAGCTTTTCACCCATCCACACGGGTGTGATAGTGTCGTTCTCGCCCCAGATAAGTAGGGTGCGATTGCGGATCATGCTTATGCGCTCCATATCTAGGTCCTGAGCCAATATGTTCTTAAATGTGGACTTTAGAACGAAATTATCGCGCAGCTTTTCGTAGTCACGCGCTCCTACCACGAACTTATAGAACACCTTCCTAGCTAGCATCTCCAGATTCCCTAGGCCAAATTTCAACAGCAGAAACTTAACTGGCTGGTAGGGGATAGTGATCAATTTGAACAACAGGCGCTTGAAACTAGTTTTGGGTTTAATCCCACTACTGGCGATCAGCACCAAGTGCGCGTCAAATAGAGATTGTCTGACTGACTCATCAAATGGAGTATCGCCTGCAGAAGTGTCAGTCAGCTGGTCCATGAGTTCTAGGATGATTTTGCCGCCCACAGAGTGGCCGATTAGAACTAGTTGAGGTAGTTCCTCTGGGCTCTCTGCCGCACCCATCTGCTGGTAGCCTTCTGAAACCCTTCTGGACAGCCAAAAGGCGTAGTCTTGAAGGTGAAACTCGTGGTCAAGCTGGGTCTGCCCAAAACCAGGCAGCTCTAAGGTCAAAACCTTACTTTCTGCGTAATCTTGCTCGAGTTTGCTAGCCAAATCCTGTAGCGATTTACCACTCCCACCCCAGCCATGCAGCAGTATGAAAAGGTATCTAGGTATTCGGTTTGACATTGGGTACTTCAATGTTAGTATTAATATGTAGGCTAATTTTACAGTAAAAGGGGCAAACATGACAGTAGATGAAATCGTAAAACTATTGCTAGCGGTGGCTTTCTCAGTTAGCTTGCTAGGTATTGCTATCCAATTAATGCGCGTACTAGGTACTTTCAACGACATTCTGCAAGATGTAAGGCACGTAGCTTATAAGGTCTCGGCATTCATCGAAATTCTACACGCTGATTATGTAGGTGCAAAAAGCCAGCTCAAGGCATTCTCTGCCCCGTTCATCTCCCTGCGCAAAGGGGTTGAGGTGATCAGTGCCAAGCTCGCGAAGTTCAAGGACTGGTTCTAGTTTACTTTATTAATAAATTATCATGGGAAATGGTAAAGGCGGTTTTGCTCTAATAACAGGCTTAGTAATGGGTGCTTTAGCCGGCGCTGCTGCAGGAATTTTATTTGCACCTCAAGAGGGTAAAAAAACTCGCAAGCAAATTGCCGAGAAGGCTAAGGAAGCTACTGGCAAAGCTAAACAGGCGCTAGAGAAACTAAAACCACAGCTCGAAAAAGTTATCAAAGATGCTAAACCTGCATTCGAGAAGGCTAAGTCCTCTATCGTGAGGAAAGTGGAAGAGGTCAAGGAGAGTATTGAGAGTAACAAGGCCGATAAGAAGTAGGGTCACCAGGAAGTAACCTCGTTAATATTAGTTCTGAAGAAAACATTATGGTAACAATAACTGATAGTAGCTTTGCAGATGAAGTAGAAAAATTCGATGGTGTGGTTTTGGTAGATTTCTGGGCAGAGTGGTGCACCCCTTGCCGTGCAATTGCCCCCATGCTAGAAGAGATAGCCGAGAGTTACAAGGATAACCCAAAGGTGCGCATCGCCAAACTCAATGTCGACGAAAATCAAGGTACACAGCAGAGATTCGGGATTATGAGTATTCCAAATCTCGTTATCTTCAAAAACGGCGCTCCAGCAGGCAACATCCTCGGCTTGCAACCCAAAGAGAACATCGTGGCAGAGCTAGAGAGAGTGATTGAGTCTTAACGGCCATCACCTAATCCACCTCATAGCGGGTTCCAATTTAAAAATACGTATTTGTAGTCCAGCCTTAGATGCTGATATAATGCCGCTATAAGATATCTTTTGATAGATGTGGAAAAACAAAACCTTGTAAATGGAATTATTTCTAGGGTAAGACAAACAGTTGCAGATCCAGCAGCAACACTCGGTGTTTTTTTTGGCGGATTAACTGCTGAAGTGGCTGAGTCTTATCAGAAGCCAATTCCGAGAGTTATCCTAAGCTCGCTATTAGTGGGCGCGGTAGGTATGTTAATAACTGGGGATCTAAATACAGCAACACGAATTGGGGTGTTTTCAACAGCAGGCACGGAGGTAGTGTTGTCGCTTGTAGCTCATAACCGTAGTAAAAAGTAATCCAATTGACAATTATGCCAGTTTTGTTATATAATGAAGTGTACTATTCGTTGGTTTGTGCTGGGCTACAAGCTTAGCCTTACTGAGGATTTAGCTAATTTTTTATTGACGCGGATATGGTAAGTATTGCGGATCTCGCTAAAAGCGATTTAATTAAAATGTTCCAGGTATCAGCTACTGACACCGGTTCACCTCAAGTGCAGGCTGCACTTCTCTCCAAGAGAATCACCGAACTTTCAGAGCACCTAAAGCTCCACAAACAGGATAAACATTCACGCAGAGGTCTATTGGGTATGGTCGGTCAGAGAAGAAGACTTTTTCAGTATATCGAGAAGAAAGAGTGCGGAGCAGCTTTATTGGATCTCAAAAGAAAGCTCGAGCTTAAGT
>CALFHW010000139.1 GCA_937876695.1 uncultured bacterium | reverse complement strand
TCAGCTCGTGTCGTGAGATGTTGGGTTAAGTCCCGCAACGAGCGCAACCCCTGTCGCTAGTTACAAGTGTCTAGCGAGACTGCCGGTATCAAGCCGGAGGAAGGTGGGGATGACGTCAAGTCAGCATGGCCTTTATATCTGGGGCTACACACACGCTACAATGGGCGTAACAATGGGATGCCAAGCCGTGAGGCGGAGCCAATCCCCCAAATACGTCCTCAGTTCAGATTGCAGGCTGCAACCCGCCTGCATGAAGTCGGAGTTGCTAGTAAACGCGCGTCAGCTATAGTGCGTTGAATACGTTCCCGGGTCTTGTACACACCGCCCGTCACACTATGGGAGCTGGTAATACCTGAAGCCGGTAGCCTAACCGCAAGGAAGGCGCCGTCAAAGGTAGGGCTGGTGACTGGAGTGAAGTCGTAACAAGGTAGCTGTACGGGAACGTGCGGCTGGATCACCTCCTTTCTAGGGAGTTGAGCGACCTCGCAAGAGGAAGCCAAAAAGCGATCTCGAAAGAGAAAGCCTCCTAGGTTAGTGAGCGACATAGCGGTGAAGTCGCGACCAAACTGTGAAGTTTGACAATTTCTCTATCACTCTTTAGCTGTTGAGGCGCCCGAGCGCCAGGCAGCGGCCAAGCGGGCGATTAGCTCAGTTGGTTAGAGCATCCCTCTGATAAGGGGAAGGTCTCAGGTTCAACTCCTGAATCGCCCATCTCGCGCGCAAGAGGGGATGTAGCTCAGCTGGGAGAGCGCCTGCTTTGCAAGCAAGAGGTCAGGGGTTCGAGCCCCCTCATCTCCACCTCCGCTTTCGGCCATTAGAGAATGCGCCCCAGACCCGATCTGGGATTCATTCTCTAGTTTCCGAAAGGGACTAGGCGATGGCACTTTAAAAACTGAATAGAACGAATCATTCAAACAAATGCGTCTGATAGAGAGAGCGAGAACCATGACGTCCGCGGCATGAAGCGCGGACACAGTAGAGCGTGGGAAATTCAATTTCTCCGCAACATGTATAAGCTACTAAGGGCGCACGGTGGATGCCTTGGCGTAGGTTGCCGACGAAGGACGTGAATCACTGCGATAAGCCTCGGGGAGTCGTGATTAGACATTATATCCGGGGATGTCCGAATGGGGAAACCCGCCAGATGCTGAGTCTGGTACGGCCTGGTGAATACATAGCCAGGTTCGAGGGAACCGCCCGAACTGAAACATCTAAGTAGGGCGAGGAAAAGAGAGTATTCCGAAAGTAGTGGCGAGCGAAATCGGACAAGGCCAAACCTGCTTCTTCGGAAGCAGGGGTTGTAGGACCCCACAAAATTGACTGCTAGTCTAGCCGAACCGTTCAGGAAAGCCGGACCACAGAGCGTGATAGTCGCGTAGGCGAAAG
>CALFHW010000138.1 GCA_937876695.1 uncultured bacterium | reverse complement strand
TCGTAACAAGGTAGCCGTATCGGAAGGTGCGGCTGGATCACCTCCTTTCTAAGGAGATACGCTTCTTTAAGAAGCTATCCTTGAAAACAACAATTTTATGTCATATTTATATAACATAAAATATCAAACTATCTCGTAAGAGATATTCAGCGATACTACTTGGTATAAAAAGTACTGCTTCTGTCCTCTGTTTTGAGAGTACGATTATATCGTGCAATTGACAAAATAAAAGAACCATGGGCCTGTAGCTCAGCTGGTTAGAGCACACGCCTGATAAGCGTGAGGTCGGTGGTTCAAGTCCACTCGGGCCCACACTCAACCTATGAGAACAAATCGTCATCATAGAGTTAGTGTCGGAACAAGATCATGGGTCCGTAGCTCAGCTGGGAGAGCGCCTGATTTGCATTCAGGAGGTCATCGGTTCGATCCCGTTCGGATCCACAAAAGAAAAGATATATTGTGTTCATGTGAATACAATGTTGAACGTACATTGACAACATAATTGCAGTAAAGAATGATGAAGAATCATAATGAATGAGTACATTCATAGAACGCTTTACTGAGAAGAAAAACCCTGTTAAGCAATCAGCGGATAGAAATATCCGTAGATATATTGCGAGCCAAGATAGACGCGTAATATTATAATTATACTCATTACAAACCATCAAACAGGCAATGACAGATAATGTTGATATTATCAAGTCATGAAGATGTCGTGAACAAGCAAAGCGACAATACCTGTAGGAGACTTTTGGTAAGATAGCAAGAGCATACGGAGGATGCCTTGGCACAGAGAGGCGAAGAAGGACGTGGCTACCGACGAAATGCCTCGGCGAGCTGGAAGCAAGCTATGACCCGAGGATGTCCGAATGGGGAAACCCAACAGGGGTCATGCCCTGTTACCCGAAAGGGAGCAAACCAAGGGAAGTGAAACATCTCAGTACCTTGAGGAAAAGAAAACAATAGTGATTCCCTGAGTAGTGGCGAGCGAAAAGGGAAAAGCCCAAACCCATATTCGAAGAATGTGGGGGTAGTAGGACACCGATATGTGACTGTACGAGATAGTGGAACGGCGTGGGAAAGCCGACCAAAGAGGGTGAGAGTCCCGTAGACGAAATCTCAAGCAGCACTAGGTTGTTCCTGAGTACCGCGGAGCACGTGAAATTCTGCGGGAATCTGCCGGAACCATCCGGTAAGGCTAAATACTCCTCTGTGACCGATAGTGAACCAGTACCGTGAGGGAAAGGTGAAAAGAACCCTTCAGAAGGGAGTGAAAAGAATCTGAAACCGTATGCTTACAAACGGTCGGAGCGCGCAAGCGTGACGGCGTGCCTTTTGCTTAATGAGCCAACGAGTTACTCGTCACATGCAAGGGTAAGGTCATAGATGACCGCACCCGGAGCGAAAGCAAGTCTGAAAAGGGCGTCAAGTGTGTGGCGGTAGACGCGAAACCGTGTGATCTATCCATGGTCAGGATGAAGTGTGGGTAACACCACATGGAGGTCCGAACTGGTGCGGGTTGAAAACTGCTCGGATGAACTGTGGATAGGGGTGAAAGGCCAATCAAACTCGGTGATAGCTCGTACTCCCCGAAATGTTTTTAGGAACAGCCTCGCATATATGTACCGGAGGTAGGGCTCTGATTGGGCTAGGGCTGTCACAACGGTACCGAACCCAGATAAACTTCAAATACCGGATACAGTAAGTGCGGGAGTGAGGCAGTGAGGGATAAGCTTCATTGCCGAGAGGGAAAGAACCCAGACCGCCGATTAAGGTCCCCAAGTGTATGCTAACAGATAAAGGATGTGCAGTTGCATAGACAGCTAGGATGTTGGCTTAGAAGCAGCCATTCATTGAAAGAGTGCGTAATAGCTCACTAGTCGAGCGACTGTGCGCCGATAATACTCGGGACTTCAAGCATACCACCGAAATCGCGGACTTAGTAATAAGTGGTAGGGGAGCATTCCATGGGCGGAGAAGCTGTGCTGTGAGGCATGGTGGAGCGCATGGAAGAGCAAATGTTGGCATTAGTAGCGAGAACGGAAGTGAGAATCTTCCGCGCCGAAAGTCTAAGGTTTCCTGAGCTCCGTTCGTCGACTCAGGGTTAGGCGGCCCCTAAGGCGAGGCCGAAAGGCGTAGTTGATGGGAAGCAGGCAAATTTACAATATTCCTGCCCCACCAAAAGAGTTAAACACAGGGACGCAGGAGCGTAGTTCCATAGAGTTAATGGCTATTATATGGAATCAAGCATACTGCCGAGAAAAGCTGTGTGTATTTCTTCGGTGACCGTACCGCAAACCGACACAGGTAGATGGGTAGAGTATACTAAGGCGCGCGAGTGAGCCGTGGTTAAGGAACTCGGCAAATTAACCCCGTAACTTCGGGAGAAGGGGTGCCATCTTCGGATGGTCGCAGAGAAACGGCCCAAGCGACTGTTTAGCAAAAACACATCTCTCTGCTAACACGTAAAGTGGACGTATAGGGAGTGACACCTGCCCGGTGCCGGAAGGTTAAGAGGAGAGGTTAGGAGCAATCCAACGCTTTGAATCGAAGCCCCGGTAAACGGCGGCCGTAACTATAACGGTCCTAAGGT
>CALFHW010000137.1 GCA_937876695.1 uncultured bacterium | reverse complement strand
GAGCACCTGCTTTGCAAGCAGGGGGTCGTCGGTTCGATCCCGACTGGCTCCACCATCTGAACTCGACTTTTGGGTCTGTAGCTCAGGTGGTTAGAGCGCACCCCTGATAAGGGTGAGGTCGGTGGTTCGAGTCCTCCCAGACCCACCATTTGTATAGATGGTTGGTTCCCAAAATCACACTCTGAATTGCGCGCACACATAAAGTCTTGAATTGATGCTTGGCGTTGAGGCCGGCATTACGTTCTTTTACAACTTGGGAAGTAGAAATGCGTTTGGATTTTCATCTAGACGTGTCGAGTGGCTAAGGCGGGGACCTAGAGTCCCTATGATTGAAGTTGTAGTACGACATTCGCTGTCGTCGATATAGCCACAAGGCAACTTGCGGTTATATGGTCAAGCGAATAAGCGCACACGGTGGATGCCTTGGCGGTCAGAGGCGATGAAGGACGTGGCAGCCTGCGAAAAGCGCGGGGGAGCTGGCAACAAGCATTGATCCCGCAATGTCCGAATGGGGAAACCCACTGCTTCGGCAGTATCCTGCAGTGAATACATAGCTGCTGGAAGCGAACCCGGTGAACTGAAATATCTAAGTAACCGGAGGAAAAGAAATCAACCGAGATTCCCTGAGTAGTGACGAGCGAACGGGGAACAGCCCTTAAGTTGAGATGGCTTTAGAAGAACAGTCTGGAAAGACTGGCCATAGATGGTGACAGCCCAGTATTTGAAAGGGCCATCTCAATGAAGACGAGTAGGGCGGGGCACGAGAAACCCTGTCTGAACATGGGGGGACCATCCTCCAAGGCTAAATACTCCTGACCGACCGATAGTGAACCAGTACCGTGAGGGAAAGGCGAAAAGAACCCCGGAGAGGGGAGTGAAATAGATCCTGAAACCGTGTGCGTACAAGCAGTAGGAGCCCGCAAGGGTGACTGCGTACCTTTTGTATAATGGGTCAGCGACTTACAGTTCGTGGCAAGCTTAACCGTATAGGGGAGGCGAAGGGAAACCGAGTCTGAATAGGGCGCATAGTCGCGGGCAGTAGACCCGAAACCGGGTGATCTAGTCATGCCCAGGGTGAAGGTGCCGTAACAGGTACTGGAGGCCCGAACCCACGTCTGTTGCAAAAGACGGGGATGAGGTGTGATTAGGAGTGAAAAGCTAATCGAACCCGGAGATAGCTGGTTCTCCTCGAAAGCTATTTAGGTAGCGCCTCATATGTATCCTCTTGGGGGTAGAGCACTGTTATGGCTAGGGGGTCATCGCGACTTACCAAACCATTGCAAACTCCGAATACCGAGACAGACTGTATGGGAGACACACGGCGGGTGCTAACGTCCGTCGTGAAAAGGGAAACAACCCAGACCCACAGCTAAGGTCCCAAATTTCTTGCTAAGTGGAAAACGATGTGGAAAGGCACAGACAGCCAGGAGGTTGGCTTAGAAGCAGCCACCCTTTAAAGAAAGCGTAATAGCTCACTGGTCGAGTCGGTCTGCGCGGAAGATTTAACGGGGCTAAGCGGTAAACCGAAGCTTGGGGTGCATAACTTTGTTATGCGCGGTAGAGGAGCGTTCCGTAAGCCGTTGAAGGTGGATTGAGAAGTCTGCTGGAGGTATCGGAAGTGCGAATGCTGACATGAGTAACGATAATGCGGGTGAAAAACCCGCACGCCGAAAGCCCAAGGTTTCCTTGCGCAACGTTAATCGACGCAGGGTTAGTCGGCCCCTAAGGCGAGGGCGAAAGCCGTAGTCGATGGGAAGCAGGTTAATATTCCTGCACCTCGCGTAAGTGCGATGGAGGGACGGAGAAGGTTAGGTGTACCGGGCGTTGGTTGTCCCGGGGAAAGGAGGTAGGTTTGGATCTTTGGCAAATCCGGGATCCTTTAAGACCGAGCACCGAGACGAGTCCTTTAGGACGAAGTCACTGATACCACGCTTCCAGGAAAAGCTCCTAAGCTTCAGCTTACGCAGACCGTACCGTAAACCGACACAGGTGGGTAGGATGAGAATTCTCAGGCGCTTGAGAGAACTCGGGTGAAGGAACTAGGCAAAATAGCACCGTAACTTCGGGAGAAGGTGCGCCAACCATGGTTAATAGCTGAGGTTGGCCGAAGTGACCAGGCCGCTGCGACTGTTTATCAAAAACACAGCACTCTGCAAACACGAAAGTGGACGTATAGGGTGTGACGCCTGCCCGGTGCTGGAAG
>CALFHW010000136.1 GCA_937876695.1 uncultured bacterium | reverse complement strand
GCAGATCAGCAATATTTCTAGGAATTTCGAAAGCGGCAACCTGCCCTGATTTATCATACATTGCATTGTTTGCCAGCTCCTCCAGCGCCCCAAACTGCCCGGTGAGCTTATATTCTTGCCTCCCAGTGATTTCCCAGTTCAGTCTATAGTCAAATCTGCCTACACTATCTGCAATTACATGCTCGACCGCAGCTGTGAAGATATTCTGGGCAGCTTCCTGCCTGGCAGATCTTTGCGCCCTCTCTTTGTCTCCACCTGCAAGCCCTTCTGCTTTCGCCAACCCTTCGAGCACAGTTGTCACGTAATTTATAGGATTGCCTGGCATCATGTATAGCTGCTGCAACGCCGGGATATCATACTGCAAGAGTCTCTCGAGCTTATCACCTGTAAGCCCTATCAGCGCGGATTTCTTTTCGCCCCTACCAAAACTTGGTTCGAATGCTCGTTCAACAGCGTGGCCAAACATATATACCTATCAACTACCTCACTAACTCGAGCTTGGGGTTTACCTCTGCCAGAATATGACAGTGGGTTATTGCTGCCTTAGGCAATATTATCCTGCTCGGGACTAGTGATCTAAATTAAGTCATGGTCAAATTCATAACTTAGACCCACCAACCAGGACCGGACTCATGTTGCTTGGGCACTTACGCTCCAAACTACCATTACCGTTGCGGCACAGCGCGGGAATCGCACCCGACTTCACTGCGTTGGTCCAATGAGTCTAGCACAATCGAGCTTTTTTTCTCAACCGAAAACTGGGGTGCTAGAAATTATGGAAGAAGATGGTCTATAATGGCGGCATAACTGAATATTAGTTACAACAAATACACTTATTAGTCGATGTCGGAGATGATTGAACCAATACAACCGCCGCAAGAACCTGAGACTGTGTCCCATGCCCCACGCCCATTCTGGAAGCAAGGCATGTATGATACAAACCCTAACTATGAGGTTACGTATTTTCATATTGAAGCAATAGAAGGAAAAATTAAAAAGCAGCAAGTGGGCCTATTCACAAATAATGAAATGGGTATAGCTACTTCGGTCGCTGCAGTTCTGGGAGAAATGAAACCAATACAGATTGAGGAGCTAACGATAACCATTCAATATGATTACCTAGAGGACGACTACATTGAAGAAGATGAATTCGACGATGTCGAGGACGATGATTATGGTGATGAGGATTATGATGGTGAGGATGACTGGGATGACGACGAAGACTATGAAGATGATGATTACTATCAAGATAAGTACGTGGTTGCTACATACAATGAAATATGTGGACTTAAAAGCTTCGAAGTTATAAACCTAGTTGGAGGATTTGATTTTAGTTTGAAGTGGGTTGAAGACGTAGATGGCAATGGTAATGATAAATGGCAGTATGAGATAGAAAGCCCAGAATACAACAACATTGACTACCTAGAGATGAGCCCTACACACCAGTTTCTTGCTGAGTTACCAGAATCACTTGCTACTGTGGCAATCCGATTCAAGGAAAAAGACACCATTGAGATTTCACTCCGTAATAACGAAACTGAGGAAGTGACTATTTTATTGGTGCCACTGAAAGTTAAACGTGCTGCCATGTACTCCATTTTACATCCAGAAGAAAGCGGCCTAGAAACTCCGCAATACAATTGGCCAGAACACATTATTAAGCTAGAAAATCAGCCACAATAATAGCCATGAGTGAATTCCATCCGATACTACCATCTTGGCAAGAAACCCCAGATAAACAAAGTGAACACAGCGTCAAAGTGTTCCACTCAAGATCTTTTCAGGATGGAAGCGAAGTAAGAGTTGACCACTTATCTGCATTCTACTTGCCGGACGATCAATTAGACCTTACCATTACATACAGACCGCCAGATCCTAATTCCAGAACATTTCAAAACCGTTTCCTGCCCGAAAATGCTATGGTAATAGCTAGCAAGAGAACACCTCGATTTGATGACAATGACCCTGAGTCGTATGATTTTGTGTCTGTTAGATACGATTGGACAGGCGCGCTTATCTCGGTGAATACCGCCAGACTTAGTAACAGCGGCGCTGAAATCACATTTACGCCCTCTCTAAGTCCTGAGAAGTTGGGCTGCGCAATTAGCTATGTACGAGATAACAAAGATGTAAATATTTATTGTGCGATTAAGCCTGGCGAAAACTCAATGGCGGAGCATGTCCTGTCCCTGCAAGATGGCGGTAGTGAACGCTGCAGAATAGAAGTTGGCTGGGCCCGGGTTGTGATTACATTCTATAACGATGGTGAAGACCCTGTGAGCATAACCCTACCAACTACTATAAAGCCCGCCGCACTCTGGTCTATAATCAGTAGCGATGATGATGATAAAGGATACCTTCATTACGGATGGGACGAGCTGCTCAAGATCATGCGCCACCGGCCTCAGCAGCGATGATGGTCCAGACAAAATCAAATAGCATCATGGTGCTCCAATAATAGTACGGGTTGTACATGATACTGCCCACCATTCCCTCTTTGTAATTGACCATCGCTACTTTATTCTCGTAGATCAGAATGTCGATTCCGGGTACTACTAAGCCTAACGCAGTAGTCTGGTACTGGTAGCCTTCCCGTTGCAATAGATTTGTGGCGAGTCTAACGGATTTGCTCGAGGTATCGATTATCTGCCTTATCTGCTGCGATCTATGCTCGCTCTGGGCCTCCAGGAACTGGCTCTCATAGTCGCCATAGAAACTCTGCACCTCGGCTAGATTCACGTAGGATCTCAGCTCCCGAGATTCAAAAGCCTCCTGGTAGATCATCTTCACGCCTTTTCTGCCCTCGAAGTACTTGACCCCCACCTTGGCCTTAGACTGCAGTCTGCTGGAATACTGCGACACCTCTTCCAGCATGTGGTCAAAGCTCTGCTCAATCTCCACCAGCTCTTTGAGCGAATTTTGTGCCTCCAACTTCTTACTTTCCACGATCAACCTGAGCTTGCGCGGCGGCTCGGCCTGCAAGTAGTTGCGGTTGTTCTTGACCGCCTGGGTAATAAGGCCCTTCTCTATCAACTTCTCGATGTTTAGGTAGACTGTGGTCCTAGGCACCTTGCTTTTGCGCGACAAATCGGTGAAGGTCATGCCACCAGACTCTAGCAGCGAGAGGTAGAGTTCCAGCTCCACTTGGGATAAGCCCAACTTAGTAAAGAACTTAACTAGATCTATTGTTTTTTCCATTTTTTCGAGTCTTTTTAAGGGTGATTTTAGCCCCTTTTTGTAAAATTAATTTGCGCGTCATGTGTGACGGACGTTTTATTGTACCCCAAAAACACTTTGTAGGCAAGGAATTCCAGTTAGCTCCCTACCCCAGGAGATGGTATATCGTCACGTCTATACCGACGGTGAGTGCGTGAAGTATCATATTCATACCGTTCAATATGTTTAGTTAACTTTTGAAACTGCAAGAAATGACATATAGAGTAATTACGAAGAAAGATTATAAGGAGTTTACTGAAGGTACTCCAAATAATAAAGTCGATTATATCTGGGCAAGTATTGTTACTAACCTAGATTCAGAAGACTTAAAGAATGAAGCTAGATATAAGGGTTATGACTTGGTAATGAGCAGCGGCTACGGTAAAAGTGCTAAGAAAGTCAGCGGCCAAGCAGAACTTCAGGTTGAAATTACAGTACCTGGTGGTTCACAGAAGTTAATCAAGAGTTTCCGCAAGTCAGCCAATTTGATCAAAGTTGTCGACGGCAAGTAGTTTTAGGGCGCACAGTATTACAGTGCACACGTTTTAGAAATTTAGATGGTAAGTAAAAAGTAGGTTATAGCACAATCCCCGACGCAAGTCGGGGGTTTGCTTTAGGTGGGGTTATAGAAGTTATTTACTCCACTTCAAGCAATATCCTATTTTTTTTTTTTTTTTAATCGCGGGGTTTTGGAACAGAGATTTCATCAACAGACATAGTGAGACTATTACCATCACTAAATAGATACTCTATCAAATCAACAATTCCATAGGAGTTATTGACTCGTTTAAACATCGATAAAAGTGCCGTTGTCCCAGGAAAGCTTGGTAGAATGGACACTAGGAACTCTAGTCCAATAGGTATGATACTATCCATTACATGCAAACCGAAAACCACTTCACCCTCTGAAATTATATCTGGGTCTTCAATCTCACCAACCCCAATCATATTTGTCAGGTATAACTGAGTCTCGAATATCAACTCCTCTTTTCCAAACTGTAAATATTGGCATACGTACTCCATCCCTGTTGAATCGACCCCCTCCCCACTACTCATACCAACATGTTAATATATAGCGGGATATTGTAGCAGACAGGGGTTAAACGAGTCCACATAAAAATTATCTTTAAAAGGTATATACATACTTATATTCAATGTGATATAATCGGGACATAACTTACTTTATTTTGTAAAACATGAAGGCATACTACGTTGTATCGTCGGAGTTCAAGAAAAAGAACGAAACCGATATTTACAAGAAGACAGCGAACTATCTGTCATTTAAATTAGGTGCAAAAAACCTCTTCCACGATCAAAAGTTCGTCGGATTGGGTGATGATGTTACCCCGCAAGAGATCAATAAGCAGGTCGAATTCGGCAATAAAGCCCAAAAAGAGACCGACGTGCTAATCGCTGACGTCACTGATGTTAGCGCTGGAGTTGGTTATGCGATTGCCATGGCAATCAGCGGTAAGAAACCAGCTTTGGTACTACTTAGAGAAGATCAGAAGCACAAGTTTAGCCATAACCAGATTACTGCTGGTTCTAAGCTGATCACTTTCAAAACTTACAGCAGCATCGAGGAGATCACTAAGCTAGTCGACCGTTTCCTAGAGGAAGCTAAGCAAAAAATCGATACTAAGTTTATCTTGATCATCCCACCAGATATCGACAGATACCTAAACTGGGCTGGCGATTACAGAAGAGTGCACAAAGCACAAATCGTTCGTAATGCCATCGAGAAAGAGATGAAGAAAGATAAGGATTGGAGAGATTACTGCAAATCCGACGCTTCTTAGTTTCTAAACAAGAACTTAAAACAAAACCCCGAGCAGCGCTCGGGGTTTTTTGTATTCACCCTACTCTATTTGTATTACCGACTACTCCAGTTCTTTGATATCGCTATCGTTAAAAGAGCTATCAGGAGTATTTAGCAGCGCATCAATACTATTCAATACGTCATCAGCGTTTGAAACTTGAACATCGCCTTGAACTTCTTCCTGCGCATTTAGCTGCGAGTTCGTGGATACAGACTGTCTTCCAGCTCCGGATGCCAACAGGACGATAACAACAATTACTACAACGCCGACAACTAAAGCTACCGCAGCTATTGCGAGTCTAGATTGCTTCATTTTAGATCCTCCCTAATCTGCTGGATAGTTGGTCTTAAATCGGATTGCACGAAGTTGCGAGTGTCCAAAATCACTTGTCTGACTTTTAAATTCTGTGCCTTAACCTCGCCTAATTTAGCCAGGTATGCGCCTTCTGATTCTCCGCAGGACAATGTCTTGGTCTGGTTTAGAAGACCCACCAATGTATTGTACTCTCCGCCAAATTTCTTGATCAACTCGTCCAGCTCGGTTAGATCGGACTTCAACTCGCCCAAGTCGTAACCTGGTTTATTGGCCTCGAGCCTTGAGACTAAACTGGTCACATTCGCCTTCAACTTTTGATAGCGGTCGATGTGACGCTGCTTGTTTGCCTCATATCTATTGGTTATCAACTGGATTCTAGATTCGATCAAGTTGCACCTAGCTTCCATTCGAGCCTGAACCTGCTCTCTTGTTACGTTAGTTAAGCCGGTTCTTTCGCCTGTCCCTGCCGCAGCTGCTTGCATAGGAGAAATTGGCAACGCCGCGAACGTGCTAAGCACAAGGGCTGACAGCGTACTAGCTAAAATTATTTTTCTCATTTGGGTTTTGTTCTGCTAAAATTAACTACATTTTTGTTTCGAGGCCCTCTACAATTTAATTCGTATGGGGGTTACATGTTAGACAATAAAGCCAAATTTACAGGCATTTACACACAATTTGCACGGCGCGTTTTCGCGTTTGCATACAATAGACTTGGCAATAGACAGGATAGTGAAGATGTTTTAGCCGAAGTTTTTGCGGCGGTGTGGGCCAATATCGACAATTTCCCTGGACTCGGGGATGATGAGGGCAAAGCGAACATAGGTAGCTGCAAAAGTCTTTGTTTTACTATCGCCCGCAATAAAATCAACGATCTGCTGCGTGAGCGATACAGACTACCCGCATTTGCAGACGGGATAGAGGTTGAAGACCTTTCCGAATTCAAACAAGAACGTAACCCTACTGCGAATAACAGTATAAGGATGAAACTAGAGCTGTTAGTTTCCGAATTGCCGGAGCGCGATAGATTATTTTATAAACTTCGCATCCAGCAAAATTACAAACTGAGTGAGATCGCAACTGAACTTGGAATCAGCCTCAATAATACTAAGGTGATCCAGAACAGATTAACTAAAAAACTTAGAAAACTATGGACGAGAAAATAATTGAATTAACTAAACTTGTGGAGAATGAGCCAGTATCGGGGATAAGTGCTAGCGAGCTCGAAATGATAATCAGCAAGCACTCATCGCCCTGGGAGTCCCAACTTGGGACTTTATGGGACCGTTTTAAAATAGTGGGGCTATTAGGTCTAATGCTGGTGGTAGCAGTCTTGGCAGCACCTGTATTGCTTGATCAATCAACAAACACTCCGACTACAACGCCCCGAAATGAACCCCCAGAAATCGCGCAGACAGAAGATGACTCAACTACACCTGACGAGACTGTTAAAGGTAATGCTAGTAACAGCGCCCCTCAGAGACAAGCTTCAAGTTCCGTGGAAAGCCAAGAAAGTCTTGCTAGCGCAATTAGCCTGATCGACAGCATTCTGGCGGAACCGATTGAGTCATTCGAGCTTACTGAGCTTGAGTAGACGGCTGAAACTGTAATGGCAGTATGTGCTGAGGTTACTCCCTACACAGGCTTGGTAAATATTCCCACTAACCAGCTATGACTACGCTTTGTCTGGCGGACAGCGTGCAGATCAAGGCCTGCCTTACGCGCGCGGTCCAGGAGTTCATCTACTGTAAACAAATGATAGAAACGATCTAGGTCGCCATAGGCTTTCTTAACAGTAGAGGTGACCTCCCCCTCCCCTTCGCGCACAACTGTGTAGAGCACGCCACCCGGGACGAGCGCCTTTGCTAGCTTGGCGAATACAGCATCCAAATCCTCAGCGCCGATATGATGCAAGCTATCCCTAGCCCATATGCCTTTATAACTATTTTCTGGCAACTCGTAAGTGACGATATCGGCGTTCAACACTGTCATGTCAGGATTCTCGTACTTAGCTAACTCTGCAAACTTCAACGCCGGCTCAATTCCAGTTACGGAATACTTTGTTGATAGGTATTTGGCATCGTAACCAGGGCCAGTGCCCACGTCCAGCACTTTTGCTGGGGTTTTTACCAGCTGCATAAACTCATCCAGCAGGTCCTGAGCTTCGAGTTTACCTGCGTGCTCAGCATGGTAACTACTTGCGTATTGGTTATAACCTGCAACAGTCTGCATAGTCCTAGGCGCCAACACGAACGCCCTCTCATCGCTATTTGTCGAGAAGTTGCAATGTCTGATCTTGGCTTCGTGGGCCTTGAGAATACTGATCACCTGTTCGGGACTACTGGCCTGATACAGGACACCCAGCTCTACCTCGTCAATTATCATCGCTTTCTGAATAGATTCAATCAGCTCGTCCCAGAAGTCACCGTACAATATGACTGGCTTGTGGCAGCCATAATAAAGCTTGGCTAGACACCAAACCATTCCTAACTCGGAAATTGTACCTGTCCCGCCCTTACAGACTACGAATGCATCACCCTTTTCAATCAAGCCTAAGGTGCGCATCATGTAGTTGGAGAAGCCCTCTGACTCTGCTGTCACATTTGAGAGGTTCTTACCTTCAAAATAGGTGGCCAGTTTAGGCTCCCAGTATACTGCAATAGTGTTGCCATTGCCTGCAATTCCCCCGTCTGTAGCAGCTTTCATAATGCCTGGACCACCTCCGTTAACAATCGCATAATGCTCCAAAGCTAGTTGCCGTGCGCAATTCCAAACGTCTTTATATATGGGGTCTTCTTCTGGAATTGCTGAGTCACCGAAAAAGGTGATGTTGTTGATCAACCTAGGTACTCCATCTGTGCTAACAATTTGCACGACTTCCTCTTTGGCGCCACCTATATTGGCATCAATATGAGTTAATGATGTCGCAGTCTTTTGTTTAGACTGTGCCTCAGATTGTTTGGGGAGTTTTCCGTAAAATGGCATATTTTTAGTATACAACAAAAAGAGATACCATAAAAACCGTGCAAATGATTTTCATGATATCCCAATTACTAACTAATTCGTCCCTTTGCGGAGTGCAGCCGCATAGAACTAATAACCCTAACAGGTAAGGCTATCTTTTTAGGCAGTTTCCCTATGAGAAAGGGAACTTAAAATGCATACTTCAATATCGCCTACACATACCGCTTCGGTCAAGTCGATAATTGCTTATCGTATACAATATTTATGCGGTAGTTTTAAAGCCGAGCAAAATTATGTTACGTTAATGTTATTATCTTGATCGTATCAGTTATCCACAAATGGCGCATCGGGTTGCTATATAATGCTTATTGAGGGCTAGCTTTAGAGACACTGTTTGTTAGATTCGCATTAAAAGTGCATCGCTTGAGATTGGACAATTCTGCCATAGATATATCCTTTCAAGGCATTTCCAGAAGGAGTCTCCTAGCATCGCTATAGGATTACCTTAGGATGGCTATAGTGTTCCATTATTCCCCCAGCATTCTTTTGAGATTCCCATAGCATTACTATAAGAATCCTCCTGAAAAGAGACAAAAAACACTTACACTTAAGTTAAATCATTACGGCTTTATAATGAATTACAACTGGTAGGAAGGCATAACCAGTGCAGTACGGGCTAAATCAGACTATAACACACGGGCACTTATGGTAGTTATTGGCAGACAGATGCGTCAGTTGTGTCAGTACTGACGAGGTTGCCTCTAGCAGCGATAAAAAACGGCTGACTAGCAGAACAATAGGCCTGTAGTTGGTCCTGGGTATGTGCTGATTTTACTAGCTTGGAGCTATCAACTACACCATCCGCGAATAAATTAACCGCCTCCTGGCTGTTCAAACTGAGTTGCAGGAACTGCTGACACCTTGCGTAACGGCCGCTCTGGGCGTCACAATTAATAGAGATCCGCTGTCCTACTCCCACGCTGCTACCAATACTTCGATAGTTAGGAGAATAAAGTCCATCCTGACCTTGGTTGTATTCGAAATCTACCCCGCAAGATCTACCAAACTCGCTGCTAACACATATATTCGCCACTCTTTGATCACTAGAACCTGAATCACCAGCCGCTGCTGAGTATACGCCAGCTAAGTTTGCAGCAGCACCGACCAACAAAGCATTTTGCGAGCCAGCCTCACCTCCCAAAAACCTACCTCCTGAAACCGGCAAGCCTGCGACTGACAATACTACCCTATCTAAGCCTGTTATATCTACTAAACGCAGCTCGCAAGATAGCTGGGTACCTGTAACCCCTAAATCAGCTACTTCAGACTGCAATGGTAGTTCCAACTCCGCGGTGCAGTAATAATCTTTATCTCTGCCCACCAGAATTGGAGTCTCTAAAGTCAGCGACCATTCAGCTGTTGCGGATTTCTCCAGGTTTCTGAATTCACAGAGCAGAGCTCGTTCAGCAGTGTCGAACTCCTGGACGCAAAAACTCAATAATGCTGGAGCTGGCAAGTTGGTAGCCACAAATTTAATCTGACTGATAGTCTTGAGCCCCGAGACAGTATAGGGAGTATCTTGGCTGCTAGCCCTGAAGAGCTTGCGACCCAGCATTTCTCCTCTAGCCTCAAATGCGAGTTGGCCGCGATAGGTGAAGTCTCCGGCGGCGCTATCACTAGCCCTGGCTCTACTGGTACCGAAATCACCGTTGATAAACATAAAGACACTAAAGCTAAGCGCCAAGAAAACGAATATTGCAAACACCAGAATTGCGTTTCTCTGTGAAGAATTAGGCATACTAATAATTTACACTATA
>CALFHW010000135.1 GCA_937876695.1 uncultured bacterium | reverse complement strand
ATTGCGGCTTATCAATTATCCGGCTTTAGCCAGCAAACAGTTGCGGTGTTGGTGGCTGTGGTTGTTTGTTGTCTGATTTTTATCACTATCAGTTTGCTCTCTAGGCGAGCCAAAAGACTAAACATCGACAAGACTAAACAGACTACAGAGCCGCAGCGCAAAGCAGTGGTTGATGACGCACCAGAGGATAAATATGCCTACTAGAGATAAAGAATTAAAATTGAAGTTAGACGAATTAGTCGAACAAGAGTTCGCCTCTGGATCAGATCCAGCCCGAAGCCAGTCACTAGAGCTAAAAACTATCATCGAGACTGGAAATATCCAGTTAAAAAAATACGATGATTACTTGGTAAATCATTTCTATAGGGCTCCTGTAAATATTCTTAGAGCACAAATTTCATTGGCAATGCTAGTAGTTGTAATTATTTTGGCCTTAGCAGCTGTTAGGCTAGGTACCGACTTTTCAGGGGTTATATTTTTTCTAGTAATTGGACTGGTGTTAGCTCTGCCCTATATTTTTATTTTTTTTGTACTGAAGGCCGTCAGGCAGGAGCAGTTATTTTTAATTGTCACTGTTGCGTCATTTATTTACTCACTTTTTCTGGCAGTAACATTTGCTCTGATATCAACTACGATTGGGTTATTTGGGGTAATTTTAATTCCAGTGTTAATTTTAATTTTCTATGCATTGGAAATTAAAAAGTTAATTCAGTTGTTTAATAAAAGCAAAAAATAAAAATGGAGCAAATTAAATTGCAAGAGATTAAGATAGAGGGGGTGAGTGAAGCAGAGAGTTGGAACAAATTAGTGATGAGCAGTCCTAACTACTCGTTTTTGCAGAGCCAGCAGCAAGGTGAAATAGCTTTGGCGCAGGGCTACAGAGTGGCTAGATACGCAGTTCTGGCTGGAGATAGCCCGGCGCTGATCTTTCAACTAAATTTCATTAATGCTAGGCGTGGTAAAATCGCCCAGCTCAGACATGGACCGCTTTTGACCAAACATTTTCATAGTCTTGATATGCAGATGAGGCAGCAGGTATTGGCTTTCTTTAAGCAGCAACTCAAGCAGATAGCTGGGACTGCTGGTATGGATTACATCAGAGTGCAGTCCCTGGAAGCTGAAGTGGCTTCCGGTCTCGGCGGTATTTCAGCGCAAATACACAATATCGATGCTGAGAAGACACTGGTACTGGACATCAGCAAACCAAACGAGGAGTTACTGCAAAATATGCGCAAGCAGACCCGCTACAGCATCAATAAGGCG
>CALFHW010000134.1 GCA_937876695.1 uncultured bacterium | reverse complement strand
TGAGACTATCGAGGCCTTCCGCAAAGATGTCACTGCTAAGCTCTATGGCGGAGACATTACACGTAAAAAGAAGCTCTTAGAAAAACAGAAAAAAGGTAAGAAGAAGCTCAAAAAATTCGGTAACGTAGAAGTGCCCAAGACCGCTTTCTTGGCAGCGCTATCGACCTAGATCAATCAGGGTAAAGACTCTAATGTGCCGACTGCATTTTGGACTGCATTTGTGCCCTCTCCAGCTGTATTATCATCTTGTATTTTCTCTAGGCTGAGCGAGAACTTGCCTACCTGCTGCGAAATAACGCGTAGTTTTTGTGCCCCTTCTCTGCCGAGCCTCACCTCGTACTTGCCAGCTTCGATTTGTCTCATATAAGCCATCTCTGAAGCCGCCAGGGCGTAGTCGCCGCTTATCTGGTTGTCTTTGGAAACCAGAGTAACGAGGTAAGTCGGTAGTTTCTGCATAGGGCCAACCTGACTCAGGGCCAATAGGTCCAGCTCTCCTGCCTCTTTAGTCTCAAAATCCAATTCTAATGAATCCTCACTGCTTCGAAAACTATAGGCAAGTTGCTTAGTTTCTAGCAAGTTCTCAAACTTTACCTCCCGCTGTTCATCGGCGATTCCCGCCACTCTGGAGCCGGTATTACTGAAATTGCGGGCAACACTACTATCTTTTGCCTGCTTATAGGCATTGTAATCTTCTACAGAGACTGGGGTAAGTGCAAGAGCCGTAAAGCCGCCCATCACCAGCATCAGGCTAAAAACCGCCAGCCTTAAGAAATTTTTTACATAGGCGCTAATACCTAAAATACCTTTCATAAAACTAGCTTAACATAAAAGTTAATACTGTTGTGCCTATCAGCTCAGTAAATTGCGGCCACTCATCTCTAGCGGCTTTTCAATTCCCAGAATGTGCAGCATTGTGGGAGCAATATCAGCCAAGTTGCCGACCGGCAGCTCCCTACCATCCCGGTAATCATTCCCGATCAACATAAATGGTACTGGATTGATTGAATGCTTGGTATCGATTTCCCCAGTGCGCAGGTCGATCAGCTCTTCTGCATTCCCGTGGTCGGCAGTTATTATCATATTACCTTTGGCTTTCAGCGTAGCCTCGACAATCTTACCTATACATTCATCTACAACTTCCACGGCTTTGACACTAGCGTCCAAAACTCCAGTATGAGCCACCATGTCAGCATTGGCGAAGTTTACTACTATAAAAGAGTAGTTGCCAGAAGCTATCTTTTCAATCAGGATATCAGTTACCTCATAGGTACTCATCTCAGGTTTCTGATCATAGGTGGCCACGTCCTTAGGCGAGGGTACCTCGATTCTATCCTCACCAGGATAAATTTCTTCTTGACCGCCATTCAAAAAATAGGTGACATGAGGGAATTTCTCGGACTCCGAAATTCGCAACTGCGGCAAACCCTGAGCCGAAATTATCTTACCGATTGGATTTGTGATGTTCTCAGGAGGGAACGCCACGTTCTTAGGAAAGTTCTTCTCGTAATCGGTCATACCTACAAAGTATAAATTCTCTAATAATGGTCTCTCAAAGCCTGGGAACTTTTGTTCCTCAAATGCCCGGGTTAGCTGTACTGCCCTGTCAGGTCTGAAGTTTAAGAAAATAATTGCATCTCCAGACTGCACGCTATGTACATTCCCTTGGCCGTCAGGAATGACCACTGCATCCAATACCTCGTCATAGTTTTGCTTAGCGTAGTTGTCTTTTAGGGCTTCGGACCAATGCTTGTACTTGGTGCCCTTGGCGGAAACTATCAGATCGTAGGCTTTTTGAGTTCTGTCCCAGCGCTCATCCCTATCCATAGCATGATACCTCCCAATAAGACTAGCGATCCGCCCTACCCTTCTACGCGAAAGCTCTGCCTCTAGCTGATCTAGTAGGTCTAGTGCGGATTTGGGAGGAGAGTCTCGCCCGTCTGTAAATACATGGACGAGCAGATCATCTCTCGATAGGCCATTTAGCGCCACCATTTTCAACAGCGAAAACAAATGACTGATAGATGAATGCACCTCGCCGCTGCCCACCAAACCCATGATATGCAGCTTGCCGCCAGTTGCTTTGACGTGCTTAATTGCGCCCAGCAGCTTTGTATTCTCATAAAAGTCTCCCTTAGTAATTGAGTTATCGATTCGAGGCAAATCCTGAAACACTACCTTACCTGCACCTATATTTATGTGCCCAACTTCACTATTGCCATCGGTACCGTGTGGCAGGCCCACGTTTGTACCGGCAGCTTGCAGATAGGTATGAGGGTATTGAGGCCAGAGTTTGTCTAGATTGGGAGTATTGGCCATAGTGACAGCATTTCCCTGCCCTGGAGGCGCTACGCCAAGTCCATCGATCACCACTAGAATCAATGGATTTAACTTACTTTTATTGTCCTGACCGCTGAATAATCCCATGATATATGATAGTAAATATTAGCTCCCAACACCAATTATGTTAGCATAGATATATGGTGCAAGTCCTGAAAAAACAAGCTACGTTGGTGTTTCTAATCCGGCGGGCAAGTAATGGTGGTAGCGAGGTCTGCCTAGCTATGAAGAAGAGAGGCCTGGGGGAAGGACTTTATAATGGTACTGGCGGGAAAGTGGAGCCGGGCGAAGCTATCGACAATGCTGCCTGCAGAGAGGCTCAAGAAGAGATCAATGTGTCAATCGCTGCTGAGGACTTAGAAAAGGTAGCCGAGCTGGATTTTAGATTTGAGGGGCAGCCTCAGTGGGATCAGATCGGTAACGTATTTATTTGTAGAGATTGGCAAGGAGAGCCTAACGAGTCCGAGGAGATGAAACCCAAATGGTTCTCAATTAGTTCCATTCCCTATGAGAAGATGTGGGCTAGTGACAGAGTTTGGCTACCGAGAGTTCTAGCTGGCGAGAAGGTACGCGGGATATTGATTCTAGGAGAAGCAAATACGGTCATATCGATTGAGCTAGAAACTGTCCAGGACTTCGACAAATAATTTGAGCCCAGCTATTGTATAGTATAATGTGCTAAATGGTCACGTAGCCAAGCAGTAAGGCAGCGGTCTGCAAAACCGCTATGCGCGGGTGCAATTCCCGCCGTGGCCTTTTTCTTTTTCCATTTATAACTCCAAAAGTGATAAAATAACTGCATTGATTGCCGAGATGGTGGAATCGGTAGACACAACGGACTTAAAATCCGTCGCTTTCGGGCGTGAGGGTTCAAGTCCCTCTCTCGGCAGATCATTAACTAAATTGTATCGTTGTAAAACCGATGAGTAATTCCAACCCTATGTCTATTATGAGCCTGGTTATTGCCATCATGGCGCTGCCTATGGTGTTTTGTGCGGGCGTCTGCTGCCTACCATTCCCACTTATCTCTCTAGTATTCGGAGGGGTTGCCTACTTCCAGGCAAAAAACGACCGCGGTGAGACGGATTCTATTGCACTTGCTGGTATAATCATAAGTATCTTTAGTCTGGTTTATGTCATTTGTAGCACTATCGGCGGTTTTGCATTTATGGCGGTTGGTAGTATTATATAGTGTATCGATTAGGCTGACGATTGATTGACAATTAAAACGGGGAGTAGTTCAGTTGGCTAGAACGCGCGGTTTGGGACCGCGAGGCCGCAGGTTCGAGTCCTGTCTCCCCGACCAATTTGGCCCCCTATATTGATTCGAAAGTGGTTACGATTGCTTTATGCTCAGAAAAATCTACCTCAAGAGCTTCAGTGTTTAGATGTTTAAGATTTTTTGAGAAAACATGATCTATTGCCAATCCATTTGGGAAATCCTTCTGTTTTGCAATGTGTGTTTTGGATAAAGTATCAGAGATATCTGTAGTGTGACAGGTTAATACTTGCTGTAAATTCATTACAGAATAAGATTGAGCACGAATGTTTAAATCTCCAGATAATATCGTAGGGTAATCTTGCGAATTTTCAATTAATGATCTTAATTGTTGGGACATATCATACATTTGAGTCGTTTCAGTACACAAATCTGATACTGTAAAATGTGTCGTTAAAACTCGCATTATCCCAAAAGGTGTTTGTACTAATATTGATAAGATACATCTCGATTTTATCGAATGTTTAATTCCTCTCGAACCAAGGAGACTGTCTTCAGGGGTATCATTTATCACTGTACCTGAGAATTCATCTTCCGGTTTAATAGTTTTCGGTTGATAGTTGTCTGTGTTGTAGAAAGTCCTTATGACATCGATAATTGGAAATTTCGAGATAATGCCGACCCCAAGTGTTTGGTTTTTGGGCAGGTAGTAGAAATGTACACCTTCGGTATATTCAAATGGTTTATTGACTATGTTTGCTAATGGATTATTCCCATTTAGTGGATAGCAAATTTCTTGCAAGCAAGCGATGTCTATCTTTTTCTCCTCAATAAAATCCATAATCTTTCTGGGATCTCTTAATGTTGAAGTATTT